>JAMOPZ010000492.1 GCA_027064245.1 Campylobacterales bacterium | reverse complement strand
GTAAAAGTATTTATTGAAACTTATCTCATAGCCTATTTTTGTACTATCAAGATTTATCCACGCTTCATCTACATGAGGTTTTACTTCTTTTAAATAGTAGCTCTGTATATCATCTTTTAAAGGTATATTCTCACTATCTCTTAACTCTGTTTCAGCTTCATACTCTATATATTCATCTACTTTTTCAGATTTATAGTAACCAAAATTAGCAAGTTCTGATTCTTCACAACCTAAATGTTTAAGGAGTATTGTAAGCTTTTCTTTCGCTATTTTAGATACTTTTTTTACAACTTTTACTGCACGTTCATCATACCAACTAATGGCATTTAAGATTTGATTCTTTTCCCCTGCACTTAATTTTAGTTTTTCCTGTTTTATAATTTTATCAACTTCTTTTTTAAAGATATTAAAATCATTAGAAATTTCTGTTCCTATATGTTCTCTAAGAGTATTAGCAACATTTAGATACATCTTATGTTTAGTCCATAAAGCTTTTGAAATAAGTGATTTTTTCTGTTTTGCTTTGAGAATTATCTCCTCTTTTTCACACCACTCTAAAATTTCTTTCTCATATTTAGTTATATCTGTATAAACTTCCTTGCCAAACTCTTTATAAGCCCAAGTCATAGGTTCTATTAATGCCTTATCATATCGTAGTGTTTCTATCAAATCATCTCTAAGTTGAGATTTTAACCTTTTTGGTCTTTCTATATTTACTTTGTAATACCCAAAATCACTATTATCAAACAGTTTACTTGCTAGTTTTTGCTTATCATCTTTCTCTTGAACTTGCATACTTTGATAAACTTCTATTATCTCTGTAATATGCTCAGAAGTAAACTCACAGTTTTTATCTCCAAGATTTTTTCGTAACTTTTTATATAATTCACCAGCATCTATAAGTTGCACTTTTCCTTTTCTATCTTCTGCTTTATTATTTGAAACTATCCATATATAAGTAGTGATGCCAGTATTATAAAAAAGATTGTTTGGTAGCTGTATAATCGCTTCAAGCATATCATTTTCAATAATATATCTCCGTATGTTACTCTCTCCACCACCTGCATCACCAGTAAAAAGTGAACTTCCATTATGAACCGATGCTATACGACTTCCTAAAGGGCTTGAAGATGTTGGTTTCAATTTATCTACCATCTCCATTAGAAAAAGAAGTTGTCCATCACTACTTCGTGGAGTGGCATCAGATTTTGTTTCCTCTCCCCAATAATCTTTTAGTTGTACAGTAAAACGAGAATCAATAATATCTTTACCATCTTTGATATATTTCATTTCACTAGCCCAAGATTTCCCATAAGGAGGGTTTGAGAGCATAAAATCAAACTTTATTCCACTAAACTCATCAACAGATAAAGTAGAACCATTTCTAATATTTTCAGGATTATCCCCTTTTATCATCATATCAGATTTACAAATAGCATAAGTCTCATCATTTATCTCTTTTCCATAAAGATAGACATCGCCAGTAGCTTTTATCTCTCCCTCTTTATTTTTAATAAAATCTTGAGATTCAGTAAGCATACCACCACTTCCACATGCAGGGTCATATATAGTCATAACAGGAGGTAAATTATCTTTTATAGGGTCAAAAATAATATGTGTCATAAGTTCTATAACTTCTCTAGGCGTAAAATGCTCACCTGCTTCTTCATTGTTGTCTTCATTGAACTTTCTGATAAGCTCTTCAAAAACATAACCCATACCAAGATTAGTAAGTGGTGGTAATTTTTTACCATCACTATCCTCTTTTTCTTTATTTGTAAGGTTAATATTTGGAGAGGTAAATTTTTCTAAAACCTCTGAAAGTACATCTTTTGAAGCCATGTGTTTGATTTGAGAACGGAGATTGAATTTTTGAATAATCTCTTTTACATTAGAACTAAATCCATCAAGATATTCACTAAAGTTTGCTTCTAGCATCTGCTGAGAGTTTGTAGCTGTGTTATGTAGTCTGAGAAGTGTCCAAGGGCTAGTATTGTAAAACACATAGCCACTTGCATCTTTTAAACCATTAGCATCAAGTTCTGTAAGTTGCACTTCCTCTTTTTGAAACTTCACTTCATCAAGAACAGCCTCTTTTGTAGGCTCTAATAACGCATCAAGTCTTCTTAAAACAACCATAGGTAAAATAACATCACGATATTTTCCTCGAACATATACATCTCTAAGACAATCGTCTGCGATGCTCCATATAAAAGATACTAGTTTATTATGTACTGCTTGATTCATTTATTATTTTCCTAAAAAGTCATTGTGAATTTGTTTTATATTTGTATTTATTGTATTTATTTCATTATACATTTTTATCTCATTGTTAAAGTTTAATAAGAGTTGTTGCTTTTTATTTTCTGATACTATCGGTATCTTCAACTGTTTAATCTCTGCTGTTGAAATTTGTGGCATAGCAACTCCAGACACAAGCATAGATAGCATTGTTTGTCCTACCGTTGATTTTAAAAACATATACAAAAAAATAGCATTTTCTTTTTTGTTACTATCTTTTAATTTTATTACTTGTATTGCTTGAGATGCGACCATAGTATCACTTATTTCGCCGACTATTGCTACTTTACCTATTGTTCCTTTTGTACTTAATAATATATCATAAGATTCTAGTTTATACGTCTCTAAACGATTATATTGTGAGCCTATTTTTTTGACCTTTCCAGATTCTAATGTAAACCCAGCACTATTAAAGTTAGATGGTGAAATCTCATATATTTTATTACCATTTCCTTCATCTTTAAATAATTGAGATCTTCTAATATCTGCTATGTCTTCTAACTTAACTAAATCAAACTCTGCAAGTTTCTTTTGTAGTTGTTTTATCTCTTTTGAGATGATATATCTATCAATAGCTAGTGAATAATTATTTATCGCAACTTCATCTGGATTAACAACTCTTGATATATTTTCTTCCTCTTTTTTAGATTTATAAAAAGATATAATATTATCAATATCTTTTAGTACAAGCTTTCTACCCTCTCTTTTTAAAAAACTATCATGTTTTACATTTAAGAAATAAATCGTATTGTCTTTCTTTTGTTTATTAATTATAATAAATGTTGTTTCGATAGAAGTAGCATTATGAAGATTCGGTGGTAGTTGTATTACAGCTTCTAACCAATTATTATCTATAAGATATTTTCTAAATTCTTCATCTTGACTACCTCTATATGTAAATCCTACAGGCATTAAAACAACTGCCTTATTTTTTGTTTGCGCCAAAATATGCTCAAAATGAGCAATATCTCTACTTGATTTAACTTTATGAAATTTGAATCTGTTAAAGTTATCTGTATTTAAAAACTCATTATTAGTAGAAACACCCATAGGTGGAAAAGATAATGTACAATCAAATTGTTTTAATTGATTTTCATTCAAATACTGTGGATTATCCAATGGATTATCAAATGTAAATTCTATATCAATGTTATCTATAATCTTCATTAATTCAATAATAAATTCATCTGCAAATGATTCTGCCACTATTTTTTTATCTGTATAGTAAGCTATATTGTAGCCATTACTAAATGGAGCATAAATTTCAGTACAATCTCCATCTAAAAGTCTTATTCCAAAATCTGCTATTTGATTAGCTACAGAAAAATCCATATAACTATTAAAGCTAGAATAAAAAGTATCAAAAACATTAGGAAGAATATCTATATCATTAACGATATAGAATATATTCATCAAATCCTCATCCTTGATTTTATCAATATTTATATTCAAACTTGTAAAAAGTTCAAATAACTTCTGAGTTTTTGATAATTCATCAATAATTGATTTGAATTCTTTTACTTTTATTGTTTGAGTATAAAAATTATCAAATTCCAATATATTGTTTTCTCTATCCATTGATAGTTTTTTCCATGCTTTTAAAAAATAGAGTAGTTTTGCTATCTCTTCTGCTTTAATATTTATATTTAAAGAATTAATTAAATTTACCAGTTGTTTTGTGTTCAAAATATTTCTCCGTTATTTTTAGTCTAGTGTTTACTGAATTGTATCAAATTGGGTATTTATTGTCAAGTAGTAATGACTAGACTAAACAATCTAAAGCAAAACAGCCTTAATCTTATTCCCCTCATTACTCTTAGCATAAGTCCTAGCTGTAAGAGTAATATCAGCATGACCGAGTAGTTCAGAGATAGTTACAAGATTAATATTTTTAGCAACAAGTCTTCTAGCAAATGTATGTCTTAGTATATGAACACCTTTTTTATCTATATTGGCTTTTTTCATCTTATTTGAGATTACATTGTATAGACCTACTCTACTCATAGGTTTTTGTTTATTGGTTATCGCTATATAGTCAGTTATATAGTTTTGTTCTTGTAAGAAAGTTAATTCTTTATATATTTTATCTTTAGCTATATATACAAATCTCTCCTTAGATCCTTTACCAAATATTTTGATTTTATATACACTATCCTCTTGTATAATTGATAAATCTTTGAGTTGTATAGATAAACATTCACTTGCTCTTATTCCTGTGAATAATATCAGTTTAATAAGCAGAGAATCTCTATTTTTATTAAATGATAAACTCTTTTTATCAAATAGTGCTAAAAGTCTTTCTACTTCAGTATCATCAAGAGCATCAACTTCAACAGATTCTCTCTTGATAGTTAATTTTTTAAGTCGTAGTTCAAACAATCCATTCAAATTTTCTTTTTCATCAATAAATGCTAAATAAGATTTTATAACTGCTAAGTTTAATATTTTAGTGGAGTTTGCACTCTTTATATCTCTTGTTATAAATTGAAGAACTATATCTTTATTAATATCATTTAGCTCAGAAATAGCATTATTCTCAACTATATATTCGTAGAAGCTTTCTAAAATATGTAAGTATGTAGATATTGTATTATTTGAAGAGTTGAGTGACTTTTTTTCATTTATAAATGAAGTTTTGTAACTGTCTAATTTAGATAATAAATTTTCATTGTTCATAATGCCCTGTCTTTGATATTTTTTTGTATTGTATCATTTTTATAGACTTAATGTATAGTTATGTCTATTATTTCTC
>JAMOPZ010000491.1 GCA_027064245.1 Campylobacterales bacterium | reverse complement strand
AAGTTTTCCATATCGCCCTACTCTTTTTTGAAAAAAGAAACCATTTGATTTTGTTTCTATTGAGGCTATTATCCAAGCAAGTAAGATAATCCACCAAATTAATAATAAGCCTATAAATGATAATAATAAATCAAAAGTATTTTTTAAAAAGTTAGTCATAATATTAAATTTTTAACTTATAAACTTTTGATAATGGAGTTAAAACTACAGGTTCAAATAAAGATTTATCATAATTTTCTAATGCAAACATTTGGATAAATAATGAATTATACATTTTTTGATCCAAAACAAGAAATTGATTATAATTTTTCATAAAGATAACATTTATAGGTGAGTTTCTATCTACAGTTTGAATATTTTTTTGTAGAACTCCTTTATTATTATATTCAGTTACTACAAAACTATTAACTTTTAACTTCTGTTTTCCTATATTTATTTCACCTGTTTGTTTATTAATAATTATATTATTACCTAAATTAATAGTTTTTACACTGTCTTTAAATCCTCTTGAAATATAAAAAAATGGTCTAGTATTTTGTTTTCCTGTCATTAAATCTAAATTTGAAAAAAGAGTAACAGTTGGTAAAATATTTAACATTTTATTTGGTAGGTAAAGATATACATCTCTTGTTTTTTTAGGAAGTGTATAATCTCTCTTTTTTAACTCTTCAAGAAATATATTTGGATTAAGTTGATTTTCTTTTTTATTTTTAAAGATTGTATCTGCTACTATTTTATAGTTGCTATTTACATAAGTTTCAACTGCTAATCTTGATAAGTTAGCAGCTTGTATTTGAGATGTACTTGTTAATATTTTTGATATTATAAAATTATCATTATTATGCTTTCCACCATCTATAAGAGTATTTGTATTTGAATAGTACCATATTGGATACCCATAATCCCACCAAGCTAAAGTATAATCTTTACTATCAGATATAGTTTTTAGCTTATCTAGTGTTTGAACTTCTGTTTTAGTAAATACAGTAGGTACTTTATACCCTATTATATGTATAATATTTGGAAAAATCATAGCTACTGTCAAACCTATAATCATAATATATTTTGCAATATCATTACGGATATAAGATGCAACAACATAAAATAAAAATATTGCGCTCATTGCTGCAACTGGTACAGCGTACACAGTAAACCTAAGCCCACCCCACAAAGAGAATAAACCTATTCCTATCAGAGGAAGTGCCAAAATAAAAGGTCTATGCTTAATAACTAATAGTATATAGCCTATAAATGCGACTATTACACCTAAACTACTCCCACTTATTCTATTTGCCATAGTTGAAAATGGGATAGTTCCTGCTTCTCGTACAGTCTGCTTTACTTGAAAAAAGTGTAAACCCTCAGCTTCAGTTCCTCTAAAAAGATATGATGAAAATTTGCCCCATATAATACCTCCAACATTTCCACTTATTAAAAATGCTATTACAACTATAACAGAAGCTATAACTAATTGTTGAAGAGGAAAAACTTTATTTTTCAGTAAATAATATACAGTTCCAATGATTACTAATTTTATTAAGGAAGGAATACCAAGCAATGCTATCGCTATTAAAATAATAGACTGATATGTAAACTCTTCTTTCCTATGAAAAACAACCATATAAGCCATATAAATAAGCCCTATCGCATAAACAATAGATAGACCTGCATCATAAAGAAATGGATAGATTAAAATAGCCAATGCTGAGTACAGAGCGTTATCTAAACTTTCGTATTCAATTGTTTTCATTAAAAAGTAGAGTATAAATATAGGAGCCATGGCTGAGAACATATCGGTATCATAGTAACCTATCATAGTACGATTATAGTAACTCCAAGCTATACTTCCAAGTAGTGCTGCAAAAAATCCCCATAAAGTCAGTTTGTAAAGTCTTGCTATTAAAATAATTGGTATCACAACCATACTTGACACTACTGCTGGCATATATAACATTACAGTATCTAAACTAAAAGGTGTTATTTTAACAGCTAAATATGTAAAAAATATCGTTGCATACCCAAACATATCCATAATTCTAGGATTGTTTTCAAAATTCCCCGTTAGCTCATTTAATGCACTAGTTCCCCAGATATAACCATCATTTGTATTTATCATTAGTTGGTCAGTCCACATAAAGTTATCTAAACCATTGAACTGATAAACCCATATCATTCTAACACCTATACTAAACATATAAGCAATAGCAATCAACACTAGTAAATACTTAGTATTTATATTTTCTTTTTCTATTTCTAAAAAATTCAATTTTTTTCCTTTTTTATTATTTTAAATATAACATCAACTATCCCTTTTAATGAACCAAGTCCATAAGAAAAATGCAATGTATAAAAACTTTTTATTAAATTTAAGATACTTGTAGATTTGTCATTAATTTTATATGATACAAAACAAATAACAAGAAAGTGTAATAAAAATAAAAATATTGATATAAAAATCATTTTATTATACACTAACATCGATAATAACATTGGAATTATTAAACTTAATACATACAGTAATGGAATAAAATGTCTCAAACTTAATGAACGAAGAGTTTGCGTGTAGTAAGCTGTTAATATATTCCATTTACCATTATTAAAATTATTTTTAGCTAAATTTATAAAATTTTCTCTCGCAAAGTATGTGCATTTAACTTCAGGAATTAAATATATTTTTCCACCATTATTTTTAATTCTTCTGTTTAACTCTATGTCTTGATTTCTTATAAGTCTCTCATCATACAATCCATACTTGCTAAAAACTTCTTTTTTATAAAAACCAAATGGCACAGTATCTACATCTTTAATCTCACTTACCCCTATTCTAAAATCAGAATTTCCAACCCCTAGTTTATGAGAAAGTACTTTTTTTATAGAATTGGATTTAAAATTTTTATTTTTTACATCTGTAATACATACAGCACCTACATTTTGGGCATTCAACTGCTCACTATATTTGAGTAAAATTGATAGATAGTTACTTGGATACTTAGCATGAGCATCTAATCTACATATATAATCACCTTTTGCTATCTTAATTCCAAGATTCATAGCTGTTGGAGGCGTTTTTTTTATATTATCAATTAACTTTATAAAATGAAACCTATCTATATACTTTTGTATTATTTTTCGTGTATTGTCTATACTTATTCCATCAACAACAATAACTTCAAGAAATTCATTTGGATAATCAGTAATTATTATAGAATTTAAACATTCTGATATATACTGTTCTTCATTTAAACAAGGGATAATTATTGTAATTTTCTTATTCACTACTTTATAACCTCCAAGATGGAGTTGGTACAATCCCTTTTATATCTATTAAAACCTTTGAACCACTCATAATATTTGTATATTCACTATCTAAAATATTTTGAAACTCACTATGTCCTACAGCTACAATTATTGCTTCATATTTTTTATTTGATTTAAATGGATTAGAGATTAAGTTTATATCTAATTCAGTATTATTATTTATCCAAGGTTCATATACATCCACTTGTGAACCATACTCTTCTAACTCTTTAATAATATCAACAATTTTTGTATTTCTTATATCTGGACAGTTCTCTTTAAAAGTAAAACCCATAACTAAAATATTTGCATCTTTAATTATTTTACCTTTTTGAATCATCTGCTTTATTGTTTTTTCTGCTATATATTTACCCATACCATTATTTATTTGTCTAGCACCTAAAATAAGGTTCGGCGTATAGCCTAACTCTTGAGCTTTATGAGTGAGATAATAGGGATCAACTCCTATACAGTGACCACCTACAAGTCCAGGATTTAACTCGATAAAATTCCATTTAGTAGCAGCGGCATCAATAACCTCATTTGTAGGTATATCCATCGTATCAAATATTAGCGCCAGCTCATTTATAAGTGCTATATTTACATCTCTTTGTGTATTCTCTATCACTTTACTTGCTTCTGCAATTTTAATAGTAGAACATTTATGAGTGCCTGCAGTAATGATAGACTTATATAACTCATCTACCTTAGTAGCTA
Source organism: Campylobacterales bacterium (assembly GCA_027064245.1). GTDB lineage: Bacteria > Campylobacterota > Campylobacteria > Campylobacterales > Arcobacteraceae > JAIOSF01. The sequence goes on along the minus strand of JAMOPZ010000491.1, from coordinate 20,892 downwards.
TTTCAGGAGTACTTCCAGAAGTTACTTTTAAAATTTTTGTGACAGTATGCTCTTTATCTCCCGGATTTATTCTCTCCGGACTATAACCACAGTAAAAGTCTATATTAAATTTCAAAGAGCTCATTTTTTCTAACTCAGGAACACATATATCTTCCGTAACCCCAGGATAAACAGTTGACTCATAAATCACTATATCACCTTTTGCAAGTACTTTTCCTACAGTCTGAGATGATTTTATAAGTGGTGTTAAATCAGGTTTATTATTTTTATCTATAGGAGTTGGAACAGTTACTATATATATATTAGCATCTCGTATATCATCAGTATTTACTGTATATTTTACTTTACTTTGTACTTCTTTAAGCTGACTTTCTGTTAACTCCATAGTGTTATCTATATTAGCTTTAAGTTCTTCTATTCGTTGTATATTTATGTCAAACCCAACAACATCATAACCTTTTTTTGCAAAAGCATATGCTAGTGGTAATCCAACATAGCCTAAGCCGACTATACAAAGTTTATTTTTTAGTATTTTATTCAATTGTTTGTGTCCTATTTATTTATCATTTGTCGTAACATTAAATCATATTCATTAGCAACATCATAGATATTTAATGTTGTATCTTTTTCAATTATTTCTTCTTCTATTACTCTTGCTAAGTAGGTAATATCACCAATATCTACTAAATTCTTCTTACTGATTAAATCATTAGCTCCTGACTTAAAATTAAAACTTGCAATTGCCGTTTTACAAATTAATGCCTCAGCTAATGCATTTGGAAAACCTTCATATAATGATGAAAAGGCAAAAACTTTCGATTTTTCAATAAACACATATGGATTTTCTTGATAGCCAACAAAAAAAACTCTTTTCTCTATTTTTAATTTTTTTGCTAATTCATGTAAAGATTTTTCCAAATCTCCTTTTCCTATCAAAAGTAAATGATATTTTTCACTATCAAGTAAAGCAAATGCTTCTAATAGATAAGCTTGCCCTTTTTGCTGTGTTAAACGACCAATATTAAGAACTACATTTTTTTTAAAAATACTTTTATACTTATCTTCTAATGGCATGCTAGCTAATCGAAGTATCTCTTTTTTATTATAACCATTAAAAATAAGTTTTACATTAGAAAATCCATATTTATTTGTAAATAACTCCTTTGTATCTGATGCATTACATGTCACAATATCAGAGAGAGGATAAAGTTTTTTTAATAAAAAAGAAAAGAATGGTAAGTACTCTAATGATTTTTCTGGATAATTTCGTTCACTTACTACCGATTTATGTTTACTTCCTATAAGTTTAGAAATTATATTAATAAAATTTGAACGATATTGAAATGAAACAACAACAGATTGCTTATTTTTTTTTATAAACTGTTTTAATTTATAAGCATCAATTAGTAAACCAAAAAATTTCTTTACTCTTGAATTAATATTTTTATTAAAATATGAAGTTGTAATATTTGAGTTTAAATTTACACAAAAGGAATCTTCAAGTGAAATCAAATGAATATTATTAGTTTTAGATAATTCATTAACGATATTTGCCATTGCTCTTTCAGCACCACCACCACACATGCTATCATTTAAAAAAACTATGTGCATTTAATGTCTTGTACAAATGAAATTACTAATATTTTCTTTATCTGTTTTCTAATATCTATCATTTTTCTTCCCTATATTTAAGATTATTCAATAAAATTTCCATTGATAGTAAATCTATATAAGAACTCTGAGTAATATATTTACTTTTATATTGCAAAAAATTTTCATTTGATTCTACAAAGTTTATCTCTCGACTTTTATCTATATTAATCATTGGAATAGCTAGTTCTTTTGATAAAAATTTGTTAAAAATTTGCATTTTTGAGCTTACTATTTCATCCGTAACAATCATTGATATAGGCTTATTATAAATAATTGCGAAAGATAGAGCTGTTGAACAATGGATTAAAACACTATCTGAATATTTAATTAAATTTATTGTATTATCTTTTATACAAATTTTGTTAAAATATTTTTTGCCATCACTATTTGGGTGACTTGCAATAACTACTTTTTTATTTAATTTTTTTTCTAAATAATCAAAATAGTTATTTAATGAAGTGTAATATTTTTCTGCTGTAACATAAGGTTTTGTATTATTTCTTTTAAAATCTAAATGAAAAGGTAAATTCTGATCTAAAAAAACAATATAGTTTTCTTTAACTATTCTATCTTGAGATTTTCGTTCAAAACGAATCATTGTGTCATAATCTATTGAATGAATGTATATAAATTTTGTTCTTCTTGAAAAAGGATACTCTTCTTTTCTCTGAACTACTGCTCCATATTTAGATTCATGTAAAAAAAAGTTTAATATTTTTAGTTTTTGATTTTTTTTAGAAGGTATAGGCATATTTGAAATTGAAATATAATTTACTCTAAAAGCACTCAATAATAGAAATACTTTTAATGTTTTTCTTTTTATATTTAGGTAGTTTAAAATAATTTTATCTTTTTTAAAATAATTTTTCAATTCCCAAAGTGATTGAATTGTAATTTCATTTTCATGCACTATTCTATCAAAAGAACATTCTTTACTTTCAGGATATAATAATTCAAATAAATTTAAAATTTTAAACTCTACTTTGTTTGCTTCTAAAGTATCTATACCAAGTCGTGTATATGCACGATTATTAAAAGGCCAACTAATTAAAATCAACATTTACAAGTTCCTCTATTGTTTTTTCATAATTATTCATAATCTTATTCACTTCAAACTCTCTAGCTCTAGCTTTTAAAAATGTCTCTTCCAAAGGATTTAATATCTTTTTCTCTATAGCCTTAGCCAACAGTTCAATATTATCAATAGGCACTAATGTTCCATATTTACCATATTCTAATATCTCTTCAGAACCTACAGTCTTAGTAGCCACAATATTTACACCATAACTAAGTGCTTCAACAACTACATTTCCAAAAGATTCACTTTTAGAAGAACTTACAAGAAGTGTTGCTTTTTTATAAAATTCATGAGGATTAACAAAACCTAGTAATTCAATATTAATTATTTTATTTTTATCAATATAGTATTGTAACTCATTTCTTAAACTTCCATCTCCTAAAATAATCAAATGATACTCTTTTAACTGGGCTAAATTAAAAGCGTCTATTAATATTTTATAATTCTTGACCGTTTCTAATCGCCCAACTGCTAAAACTAACTTCTCTTTTTTAGAACTGTGAGTCTTTATTATAGTTGGATTGAAAATTACTTTAGAAGTAATAGAAAACTTTTTTAAATCCTCTTTTACTCCTTTGGAAACTGCTATATTTAATGTTGAATAACATAAACCTTTTATCAAAAATTTCATTAATCTATTATTCTTATATTTAAATGAAACAATACCATGTATAATAGTAATATTTTTTATCTTTAAACATTTTGATACAAATGTAGCCAATAAATTTGCACTGTCCAATGATGAGATTAAAATATCAGGCTGAATTATTTTCAACTCACTATATAGTGCAAAAAATGATTTATAAACACTTCCACTATTTAAAACAATCACTGATACTTGACTATTGATATCTTTAAAGAACGCACCATTTTCCCTTACTAAAATCAAAGTAACATCATTTTTAAATGCTAGTTGATTAATAATTGTTAAACTTACTTTTTCTGCTCCCCCACCATATAAGTCAGCTAAAAAGAAAACTACTTTCATAATATTTCAAATGTTTTAGGATCAATACTATTTAAAATAATTTCAAGAGTTTCTGTTACATTATTATCTTCTGTATTAATCCATACACTATTAATATAGTGCTTATCAAAATAGCCTTTTCTCCTTTTAAAATCTACTACATCATCTATGTCATCTTTACGACCTAAAGCTAAATCAACTGAACAATGTAAATAAAATGTTTTTCTAATATTAGGAAACAGTTTATTAAACATAATATAGTATATAATTTTTCTTATTCCGGTCTGAGTTAAATACATTTCACTAGGATATCTATCAAATAAGATTAGCTTAGTATTTTTGAAAGTATTTAAAAATCTATAATAAAACTCAAAATATAATATTAATATATTAAAGATAGATGGAAGTTTTTTTACTATTAAAAAATCTTGTGCCAATTTTATCTGCCAATCTTTCTTCCCCATATAGACAACTCTTGAATTATTTTGCATAATCTTTGTTAGTTCAGATACTATTGTTGACTTACCACTACCATCAAGCCCAGTAATAGCTATAAATCTAGGATAAAAGAAAAATTTTAGCCTTTTTATTTTTTTCAACCAATATCTATGTTTTATATTACTTTCTACAACTTTCAATTTATTTTCTTTAATGAACAAAGCTATTTCTTGAGATAAATTGATTTGGTTAAGAGGAACTTGATAATGATTTTCTATATAAATAATATATCTTTTTTTTATTTTATTCTCATAAAAAATCTTCATAATGTAAAGCATATAATCATAGTTCTTTTCAGAATTTAAAATTAAATTTTCAAAACCTTCAATAACAATTAACCTAGTTTTATAAATAAAAAAAATCTTATCTTGAATATGATAAGTAATCAAACCATCTATAGTTAATTTTTTCATAAAAAAACCTGTTTCTTTTCCTAAGTATGGTGCATAAAAAAAACCTTTATCTAAAAAATTTAATTTACTATTTTGTAATGAAGAAACTAAACAGTCTATATCACCTTCTTCATTCAATGATTTTCTAATTATCTTCACTTAATTTTTCTTAATAGGTGTAAAAGGTAGGAAGTTAGATTATACTCATGGCTAACTACACCTCCAAAGCCTTTTTTAAAAGTATTTATACCTTGAATATACCTATCTTCACTATCAAGATTAATGCCACCTAAGTCATAAACCTTAAATCCAATTTCTTTAAAAAACTTCATATCTTCATAGTGCAAAAATTTATTAGCAAATCCTATTATCTTTTTATCATCAAATGACATAGATGTAGCTGAATAAAGTAAACGAACTTTTTTTATCTCATAATCTATAAGATAAAGATGCATTACTAATACAGTATCAACATATATTGCTTTTGTAATTTTCACATTTGGTAAATAGTGATTAAAAACATCTGTTAATAAATTCAATTTTTTCAATTTTGCAAAATAATTATAAAAATTCTTAAAATCTTTAAAATCTTTCTCTTCTTGAAAAGAGATATTTAATTTAATAGCCTTACTTATTTCATTCTTATAATTTTGTTTAAACTTTTTTCTGATTTCTTCCTTAGAACAATTTAAATCAATTAATATTGTGTCAAAAGATACAGACTTATATAAAATACTTTTTTCTTTAATTTGCTTATAATCTAATAATTTAATAAAATTAATTGTATCTACTTTTTCACTAAACCATACTTCTTTTTTAATAAAATTAAATTTAATCTCAATCACTAAAAATCCTTTTTTTTAATAAAAATATTTTACGTCTTATAAAGTAAATATTAAAAAATAATATATCAGTAAATATTTGCTTATTGTTTTTATACTTCTCTTTTATATGAAAAAAATCATTTACAAAATATTCTCTATTCTTTGTAATAAATTTTTTCATATCTACAAACTCTATTTCACTCATTGAACTAGGGTGCAAACAGATACTCCAAATACCTTTATTCTTTTCTTTAAATCCATTATATTGTTGTGGGAAAAAAATAATTCCATATTGTTTATAAGGATAAATACTAATACCATCATAAACAATATTTATATTTTTTTCAATCAAAATTTTTAATGTGTTTTTATCAAATGAATGAAAAGGAGGAATAAAAACTTCAACATTTAAATTATTTTGTTTAAAATATTTTATACCTTCATCCAATTTTTTTCTCTGTTCTTCTATTTTAACTCCAGCAAATTCACTTCTTCTATTTTTTGGAATTAATCCTTGCATATTCGTAATTTTCAAATGATTAAAACCATGAAGAGCAATAATATGCCCTTTTTTCTGCCAAGATTTTACTATTTTCCAAAAATCAACACTACTGTTAGCTACATTTATTTCAACATCTTTATTTTCAGGTATGACACCAATAATTGCTTTTATATCAAATTTATCTAACATTTCAATTACTCTATTCCATTTCTTTAAATCCATTTTAGCATGCACATCATCCAATCGAATATAATATCTTAACAATAATTTTTCCTTACTTTTTGATAATTTATCAGTACTTTATTTAAATGTACTTTAGATTCTTGAATATCTCTTAAAATAATTTTATTTAATAAATAAATGTCAAAATATTTTTTTCTATTATTTTTATTGTATTTTAGATTAAAAATTGAAAAAAGTTTTTCAAAATAAGAATCAAGTTCTCCACTAAAAAAAAATTCTAAAAAGCTTCTATCCCCATTAAGTGCTTCAACAAATAATATATTTAAAAAATCATAATAAATTAAATTTTCACCAAAATATTCCCAGTCTATAATATACATTTTGTCGCCTATTAAAATATTTCCAAAATGTATATCATTATGAGATAGCACAAATGGATAACTATGAGTTGTGTATATGGATTCTATAAATAGTTTATTTTTAACTGTTAATTTTTCCCATACAAAATCATCTACTGAAAGTTTTTTGTACTCTATTTTTTGTTTTGAATAAAAGTTCAATAAAACATGGTAAATAGAATGTAACTCTTCTAAATTTTTCTTTTTTTTATCTAAAATAAACTCTTCTATATAATAATTATTGTGAATTGTAATTATTCTTGGATAATCAAAAAAATCATCGACTTGTTTATAATTATTTATCATTTTATCAATATTTTTATTTTCTAAAAAAGTAAGCACACTAACATCATTAAAAATTTTTATAGAACCTTGTGCATTTAAAAAAATAAGTTTTCCTTCAAAAACTTTATTTTTAGAAAAAACTTTAACTGAAGTAAAATAGAAACATTTTAAAAAAATATTTATTAATTCATCTGTAAAAAATGGTTTATATTTTTTATGATAAGCATAACTCGGTTGAATACTGTATAAACCATTTTGTAAGAAATCTGAATAATTCTTTATTTCAAAAATAAGTTTCTTCTTTTTTTTGTAAAAATATTGAATATAATTAAATATTTTCAATTTCATTTATTTTCCCATTTTCAAATTGTATTACTCTATTGCAACCTTTAATAGTTGATAGTCTGTGTGCTATAACTATTAATGTCTTATCTTTTACTAATTCATAAATTTCATCCATTATTTTCAATTCAGTAGCCTCATCTAGTGCAGAAGTTGCTTCATCTAAAATAAGGATTTCAGGATTTGAGTATAAAGCTCGTGCAATAGCTATTCTTTGCTTCTGCCCTCCACTTAACTTTACTCCACCTTCTCCAACATTTGTTTGTAACCCTTCATGTTCTTCTTCTAAAAAATTTAATATTTTTGATTGTTCTAAAACTTTTTCAACCCTTTCAACATCATAATCTTCAACCATTGCAACATTATGCGCAACTGTACCATCAAAAAGATAAATATTTTGAGGAATATAACCTATTTTCATTCTCCAATCATAAATTACATTTTCTACAAGTTCATTAGCATCAATATATATATTTCCTTTATCCAAAGGATATAATCCCATTATTATATCTACTAATGTGGATTTACCACTACCACTCTCTCCTACAAAAGCTATCTTATCATTTTTATTAATTAGTAAATTAACATCTGTTAATATATTTTTCGCTTTATATTTAAAACTTATTCCTTTTAATTCAATAGACTTTTTAAAATAAATTTCTTTAAACATAAATTTTTCTTCTTTTAAACTTAAATCATCAAATATAATATCCACTGCTCTAGAATAAAAAAGCATATTGTTATAACTACTTAAAATTCTATTTGCACTTGGAATTAATCGAAAAAGTCCTAAGAGAAAAAAAGTAACTAAACTTAAAGAAGATGAAATATCAGATTGTGTTATATAAATAACAATCAATACAATCAAAGAGATTAAAGAAAATCCAATTGCTTCTAAATATAATCTGGGAACTTGAGAAAAGACAGAATGAATCACATTGACATTTGAAAACTCATAAGTAGCACTATCAAATTTATGAAATATTTCATTTTGATTATTTCGTAATTTTAAAATTTTAAAATTCCCAAAAACATTACCTAAAAGTTCATAAAATTCTTTTTGATACACATCTCTATGAAGCCCTGCTTTTTTTATTCTTGGTGATATAATCTTTAAAAGAAAAAAAATATTTAAGAATAAAAAAATTGTTATCATCAATGTTATTTGCCAATTAACTATAAGCAATAATATATAAATAAAAATAACAACTATTGATTCACTAATTAAAAATAATAAATTTGATATAAATAAAGAAAGATTTTGAGCTTCATTTATAATCGATTTAACCATATGTGTAGAATTCTTTTTCATAAATACTGAGTAATATAAATTTAAATACCTATGAAATAGTTTATTTGCAAAGAAATAATATCTTCCCTGTGAAAATACAGATAATTTATAAAAATAAAATAAACTTAATACACTTCGTAATAAATAAAATACTACTAATATAATTCCAAATGATAAAATAAAAGATAGATGTGTTGAAAAATGAAAAAAATTATAAATATAATTATAATAATGATTTGAATTAATGAGTCCAAAATCACTTGCGACACTAATAAATGGCATAATTATTCCTACACCAATTACTTCTAATAATGAAATGAAAATAGAAAATAATAAGATTTTTACTAAGCTACTTCTATTTTTTTTATCTAAAAGTAGAAGAATTTTTTGAATCATCTGTTTCATTCAGAATCCATTATAAACTTTGATATTGTTAAATCAATCTCTTCATCAATATCGATGGAACTTTTTCTATCCATTTTATAAGCAAAAATATTATCTTTTAAGAAAAAACTCTTCTCTTCTAAAAGCTTTTTAGTATTACATATATAAATAGCCCCATTAACTCTAAAGTATGTTTCTAAATCTTGACTACGCTTATTTAAAACTTCATCTCGCAAAAATCCATTCATTGATAAATTATCATCTAAAGTATTTGACCATAAAGGGCTATGGTCCATGTGACAAACACTAACAACTGCATCTGCATTTTTTAAGTTTAATAATTCTATGGCTTCATCTATATGCTGTTGATTTCTTAAAGGGCTAGTCGCTTGCAATAGTATTACATAATCATAATCTTCTACATTATCTATTATATGTTTTATTGCATCAAATGTTGTAGCTATATCACTAGCTAGTTCAGTAGGTCTTTTAAGTGTATCTGCTTTAAAATCTTTTGCGATAGTTAATATCTCTTCATCATCACTACTAACTATTATTTTATCAATATACTGACTATTAAGTCCTGCTTCAATACTCCAAGCTATCAAAGGTTTACCATTTAAGTCTAATACATTTTTTCTAGGTAATCTTTTACTACCTCCACGAGCAGGTATAATTGCCAAAAAAGTTTTATCTTTATACATTAAATACCTCATAAAATTCATTATTTGCTTTTTCAAATTCTTCTATTCTACCAATATCTAGCCAATATTCATGAATAGGGAAAGAGATGCTTTTTTTATTTTTTTCAATAAGCTCTTCAAAAAGAGTAGGCATATCATAAAATTCATCATCTGGTATAAAATCTAATATTTCATCACTTAGAACATATACACCACCACTTACAAAAAATTTATGAACTGGTTTTTCATCTATACTCAATATATTGTTACCTTCAACATTAACAACACCATAAGGAACTTGAAAGTCATATTCTCTTACTCCCATAGTAGCCATTGAACTATTTGACAAGTGATACTTCATCATATGTTCAAAGTTTATATTTGTAAGTAAGTCTCCATTCATTACAAAAAATGATTCTTTAAGTTTATCTCTTATTAAACTTAATGCTCCTGCTGTTCCCATTCTTTTGTTTTCATGAATATACTCTATATTTACACCAAACTTCAAACCATCGCTAAAGTATTCTTCTATTACTTCTGATTTATAACTAACACAAAGAATAATATTTGTAAAGCTATACTTTTTAAAGTTTAATATTATAGTTTCTAAAATAGGTTTGTTTCCAACTTTAAGCATAGGTTTTGGAGTATGTTCAGTTAGTGGTCTTAGTCGTGTACCAAGTCCACCTACCATCAGAATAACTCTATTTGATTTGATTTTTGGTTTTAAAAGCTCATCTACTTTTTCTATTCCAACTAACTTACCATAACTATCAACTATAGGTATTTGATATAATTTTTTAGCTACAGCTATCTCTAAAATTTTCTCTTTTGTATCTTCAACTCTGCATACTGTTGGATTTTTAAAGATAATAGTTTCTATAGTATCTTCTAATGAAAAATTATTTAAAAGACCCCTTCTTATATCTCCATCTGTTAAAGTACCTAATAAGATTTCATCTGCATCTACTACTAAAGCTATTTGCATTGCTCCATTGTCAATAATTTTCAATGCTTCTTTTATAGTTGCTGTTGGTTTTATTAATATCGTTTTATAGTTTTTCATAAACACCCTTAATCTTATTTATCAAATAATCAAATTCTTTATCTGTATAAATACTAAATAGTGGAATTGATATAATTGTATCGTATAGTAAATTATTTGTATTATTTTTTGGCCAATGTATAGGTAAAAAGATATTATTATTTATTAATAGTTTTCTAAAATTATCTCTATTTTTAATACTAATAATAAAAAATGAATAATATAACGACTCTTTATTTATGCATTCATTTGGAAATATCTCAAATAATTGCTCAAATCTTTTCTTTCTTATAATTTGTTCATCTTTTATATCTAACGAAATAAGATGAGAAATACAGTCACTATTCATAGGATAAATATCTTTTTGTAAATTAATTTTATTTTCAGCTTCATTAAATTTATCTATATACTCTTCTTCTGAAAATAAATTGTTATTCACAAATTCATATTTAATATTTTTAGCTATATTCTTTATATTATGAAAAGAAGCATCAGAATTTTTAATTAAATCTAAATCTAATTTAAGATTCGTTTTAATTAAACTCCCACTAGACAATTGTGAAATTTTTCTAAAACTATTAAAAGCAAACCAATTCTTATACTTTGAAGAGTTATCAAAATTATTAAAAAAAACATTATCTTCTATAATAATCTTATCTTCAAAAGTAGAAGAGTTTACTTCCATTTTAATACCAAAATAATTAATAATATACAAAACATCAAAATCTTTTTTTAAGATTTCTTTTTCATCAAAAGTTAAATTTTTATTGATTTTATAAAAAGAATATTTTATATTTTCTTCTATAAATATAGACTCAATTACGGAACAATAAAAATTTGGTAATAAATATTTTTTATCTTTATTATTTAAGCTTCTTAAAAATAATCTTAATGATGATCGTCCTGAATCTGTAAAATAAGAATTAGAAGAATATGCTTTTAATTCTAACTCTCCACCTATTGGTCTCATTAATTAATTTCCTTTAAAAGAACAAAACTTTCAGCATATTCACATCCAGCCGTTGCACCTCTCAAAGTACCTAATGCTTTTAAGTTTCTTTCACTTCTAGGAAATGGATGCTCTGCAATTTCACTTTCAAATACTTTCATTATTTCTATTTTTTCATCCATGAAATCACTTATATTTACAAATACATTGGGGATAAAACTATCTTCTTTTGTGCTAGGAGCAAATTCTGTTTCACTTAAAGTTTCTATCATATATATTTTCTTAATAAATGGATATCTAAAAGACTTTGTACAACTATAAGAAGCCTCAAACACTTTTCTATGGTCACTATGCACATCTCCTTTAAAAGGTAAGTAAATAATATTAGGCTTAATTTTATTTATAGCATTTGATATTTGCCCAATTAAACTACTCATACTTAACTCGTCTACTCGCATAGTTGCTAATTTTAAATTATTTACACTATCAAAATTATACATTTGAGACACTTTATCAATCTCTTTTTTTCTCTTGCTTATTGATTCTAAACTAAAACCATCTTTTTCTTTTGCTTCAGTTATTATGAGCCAATTGATTTCATCATCATTAAACTTATGTTTTAAAAGTGTTCCTCCACATCCTAATGTTTCATCATCAGGATGAACTGCAATTATCAATATTTTATTTTTCATATTAGTTCTACTTTCAAAGGGTCTTCGACTTTAGATATCATAGATTTAAAATCAACTGTTTTAATTATTTCATAAGCTTTAATTGCACTATTTCCATCTCCATAAGAATTTTTAATATCTTTTATACTATTTAAAAAAGAATTTGAACAGACTTTATCAATACTATCTCCAATTTCCTTAAATCTAGTTCCGCAAAAGACTACATTTTCATCAGCAAATCTTCCTTTTTGTCTTAATCCAACATTAATTGCAGGAATTTTTAAACTTGCTGATTCACATACTCCAGACGATGAGTTACCTATAATAAATTTAGAATATTTATATAATGATAAAAATATATCTCTGTCTAAATTTTTATAAAATATGAAATTACTATTTTCTTTATACTTATCAATAACCTTTACAATTTTTTGATTACCTTCATCAATATTTGGATAACTTACAAAAGTTAATATATTTCTTTTTTCTAAGTTGCTTAATATATTTTCAAAATATATATCTACATTTGGGATTTCTTCCGTTACTGGATGAAATATCATGATTGCATAATCGTTTAAAGTTCTATCTAAAAAGAAATATTTTTCTAATTTTTCTTTCGATAGAGGTATAAAATTTACAAAATTATCAAGTGCCATATTACCAACTACAAATATTCTTTTTGAATTTTCTCCCATACGAACTAATCTTCTTTTATGCTCGTCTAAAGTTACAAAATGTGCTGTTGATAATTTAGATGTAGCATGTCTAACAGGATTATCTATATAACCATCCTCTACATGATCTCCTGCTGATTCATGTATAGTTGGAATGTTTAGATATCCTCCAATCATTGAATAGATTAAAACATCTTCTCTATCACCTGCAAATATAATTAAATCAGGGGAAAATTTAGAAACTGTTTCTAAACTATTTTGGAGGAGAAGACTCGCACTTTTTAAGCGAGACAATCCAGTATCAGAATTTAATAATGTTTCAATCTCAAGTAAAATATCTAAACCATCTTTTTTGATTTGATCAATACTATATCCAAAACTATGTGATAAGTGTGCACCACTAACTATAATTTTAAAATCTATATCTTTATCATTATCCAATAACTTATATAATGCTGACATTAAATCATAATCAGAACGAATTGAGGTAAAAGCTAATATTTTTTTCATTAGAACACATCCGATAAAATTAAATCTTTTTTAAAATTGATATTTTTTAAATTATCATCAAATAGTCTATATCCAAAAATATAATCAAACTCTTTTTTATCAATAAATTTATCTAAATCTCTATCTAATAAAATATTATATTTTTTATCACTATCTAAAGATGAATAATTATCACTATCAAAAACTATATCAAATTCATTATCAAATTCATTATTAAATTGTTTTAAAATATTTTTATCATTTTTGATATATTTTTGATTTGGTTTATTTAATCTCCATTCAAGATTATCTATATCTAAACTATTAAAACCTATTTTATCACTATTATTTTGAGAGGATAATATTAATAATTCATTTTTAGTAAGTTTAGCTACATATAAATTTTCTTCAAGTATCCAATCTAATCTTTTCTTAAATCCTGGGGCAGATTTCTTATTTGGGAAACCAAAAACAAATTTATAGCCTAATTCTATGGATTTCTCATAAACTTCATTAGCCTGATCAATAAATATTCCATATTTTCTATATGATATATCAACCATTGTAGTCATAGATAACGCACCTAAAATAGATTTATTTTTTTCCATAATTAACTTAATTGGAATAACTGAATAGTGTCCAACTAACTTATTGTCATAAAAATAGAGAGAAATGATAGGATTACCATTTGGATTTTCAATATATTCCCAATACCAAAGATCCTCATCTATATCTTGGCTGAAACAATTTGAAAATAATTCAAAGATTTGTTCTTTATATTGCAATAATTCATTTTTATCATTTATCATTATTTTTCTAAATTCTATAGGTACATATAATTCAGATTCTCCATACGTAACAATTTTGTCGTTAACAGTACAAGTAGTTTTAAATAAAACTTTTCTTTTTGATAAATCTACATTTGTTACTTCTACAATAGCAGTAACTATATCTCCAATATATACTGGCTTTTTAAATTTTAAATTTTGTGAAGTATATACACATCCTTCTCCTGGTATTTTAGTACCAAATAAAGCTGAAAAGTATGAAGCAGTCATCATCCCATGAGCAATTCTTTTTTTAAACCTTGACTTTTTTGCATACTCTTCATCCAAATGTATTGGGTTATAATCTCCTGAAATTTCTGCAAACTGTTTTATATCTTTATCTGTAATAGTTTGAGAGTAGCTAACACTCATACCTATTTCGATTTCCTCTATTTCTATTTTATTAAAAGCTAAATTATTAGATTTCATTATATCAACTCATCCTCTTCATAATTTTTACTAGCAATAGTTCCAACTATCTCATCCCATCGCATAGGATTTATTCCATTTGAAGGTCTTTTTATAGATAAATTATCTGAACTTAATATATCTCCTTTATTAATATTCATATTAGCAACTATAGATTTTCTAGCTATTGGTATGTTTGGTATTTCACTTTTTGATGGTTTTTTTATACTACTTCCCAAAGCTAACTCTATATTTCGTATAGCTTTTACCATAGCTTTTAGTTCATCTGGTTCTAAAGAAGCTTTATGGTCTGGTCCATCCATAGTATTGTCTAAAGTAAAATGCTTTTCAATACAACTAGCACCCATAGCCACAGCTGCTATATCGACTTCTATACCCAAAGTATGGTCACTATATCCATAAGCTATATCAAAAGTATTTCCAATAGTTACCATAGCTTTTAAGTTTACATCTTCCATAGGTGTGGGGTACATTGTATTTGCATGTAAAACTGTGATATTTTCTTTTGTAGTTCCTGCTTTGATTAAAACATCCAAAGCATCTTCTATTTCACCAATATTAGCCATACCTGTTGAAAGTATTATCTCTTTATTTAAACTACCTATATGTCTTAAATATGGTAAATTTGTTATTTCACCAGAGCCAATCTTAAAGATATCTTGTAAGTCAACTAGAAAATTAGCACTTGGTATTTCATCTGGAGTTGATAAAAACATAATCTTTTTTAGATCACAATAAGTTTTTAATTCTTTAAAATCAAAATATGATAATTCTAACTTTTTCAGCATATCAAATTGAGATTCTTCTATCTCTGTATTTTCAGTTTGATATTCTGCTTGTTTTGCTTCTTTTGTAACTAATAGTTCAGTTTTCCATGTTTGAAATTTTACTGCATCTACACCAGCATCAACGGCTACATCAATTAGTTTTTTTGCTAAATCAATATTTCCATTATGATTTACACCTGCTTCTGCTATTATAAAAACACTCATTTTATCTCCAATCTATATTTTAAAAAATATTTAATATTTTCTTCACTTTGTTCTTCCCATATTTTAGTATATTTATCATAAATTTCTTTATTATAAATCTTACCACTTATATAAAAAGGTTTTAAATTTTTAGAAAATTTCTTTTTAAATTTAAATAATGAATCATCTTTATTTGAAGTTGTACCACCACCTAAAATAAAATATTTAGAACCATATTCTTGTGCTTTATTGAATATAGTATCAAGTAAAGCATAATTAGAATTTAATCCATAAGATTCTTTAGTATTAGCAGAAAGGTGATAATGTGCAAATGAACCACTTATAGCAAAAAATCCCATTGCTATTATATTATTTTGATAAATAACTTCATAAAGTTTCATCTCACTATTTTCTAATAATTTAATATAATAATTTTTTTCAAAAAAATAAAAATCACTAGCTTCATTTTTTTTCATAGTTTCATTATAAAGTTCTATAAACTTATCAATATTTTTACTTTCATTTACACTTATTTTTTCATTAGCTCTTTTTATAGTATTTCTAACTTTTGAAGAATAACTAGCCAATATATTTGTTGATAATTTTTTAATAACAACATCCCTATCATAAATATTAAAATCTAAAAAATTATTATGCTCAATAGGAAAATTATTAAATGGATGAAATCTTATAAACTCAGCTATTATATTTTCATCTTGACATCTTTTTTCATACTTTATCATTGCATTTTTTATAAATGATGTATCATCTGTATTCGTATAAAATCCACCATAACCATATGCAGTTTCTAAATCATAATATTGACTATTTAGACTAGTATTACCAATAGTTATTATAGGTCTTTTAATAGTTTTATTTATGAAAATCTTACCTTTTTCTTTATACTCAAAACTAAAAAGTTCTTCATATTCTTTAATATATAAAGAAATATAATCTTCACTATAATAAATATCATTAAGCAAGTTCATTAAACTATCACACTACTTGAAATATTTATAACTCTTTGTTCTAAATATTTTGCATTTTTCAAACATTCACATTGACAATCTTTAAACATATCTAATTCATTCATAAGTTTCCAAATAGGTCTTGTCATAATTCCATGCTTATTTGTATATTCTAAAACATTATCTCTTTTAGCTACATCTTTTACGATAACTGCTTGTAACCAATAGTTTGATTTAGAATCTTTTGGTTCTTTTACAAAATCTATATTTTCATCATCTTTAAAAAATTCTGTATATTTTGAAGCTAAATCTCTTTTACTTTTTATAAAACCATCTAATTGTTCTAGTTGAGCTACAAGAAGTGAAGCATTTAGATTTGGCATACGGTAATTATAGCCTATCTCATCATGTACATATTCCCATTTGTGAGGTATTTTTGCTGTAGTTGTAAGGTATTTTGCTTTTTTTGCTAAGTTCTCATCATCAGTAACTATCACTCCACCACCACCACTTGTGATGATTTTATTTCCATTGAAGCTAAATGCTCCAAGTTTTCCAAAAGTTCCAGTATGTTTACCCTTATATGTCGTTCCTAAACTCTCGGCACTATCTTCTACTAAAGCTATATGCCATGCATCGCAAATATCTTTTATCTCTTGTATCTTGCAACTATGCCCAAAAGTATGCATAGGCACACAAGCTTTAATAATTTTTTTTGTAGTTTTATTTATACATTTCTTATCAATAACTTCACAATTTTTTTCTAAAAATTCTTTTAATGACTGAGGACTTAAACCCATCGTATCTAAATCTACATCAACAAAAATAGACTTAGCACCAATATACTCAATGGCATTACAAGTTGCTACAAAGGTAAGTGGCTGAGTAATAACTTCATCATCTGCTGTAACATCACTAAGAAGCAAAGCAATATGTAATGCTGCTGTACCATTCACTGTTGCAATAGCATATTTACTACCAACTTTTTCAGCAAACTGCTCTTCAAACATATCTACATATTTACCTACACTAGATACAAAGGTAGAATCTATACAGTCATTTAAATATTTCTTTTCATTACCTATAAATCTAGGTTCGTGAAGAGGAATAAATTCTTTTGTATTATAAATATTTTGTATAAAATCAACTAACTTTTGCATTTACATTTTCTCATCAAGATATTTACCTATTTCTTTATGTCCAAAGTCGGGAAGCATTTTAAAAAATTCTTTCACAATATCTTCTTTATTATAAGATAAATTTTCTTTATAATTGTTCAGAGTTTCTTCAAAATTATTTAATAATTCTTCATCAAAATCAGCTTCATTTTTAATCACACCAAGGTTTTCAAATCTTTTCATATCAAGTGTTTCAGCATCTGTAAAAAACTCTTCAAAATCTTTTTCACCCGTTGTATCACTAGAAGTAAAAAGACAAGGCCATTTTCCTTGAGATGGTAAAGTTTTAACTAGTTCTCTTGCCTCATCTTCTGTTTCACAAAGATAAGGTTCATAACCTTTTAATTTCAGATAATTAACTGCAATATCTGAAAATGTTAGCAGGTCTAACTCTTCACTTAATTTTGGAAAAAATATATCACGATTTTCACCAAAGATACAAGACATAAGACAAAGTTCACCAGACTCTTGAGGTGTTACAAAGTATCTTCTTATATCATTTGGAGCAACAATAGGTTGGTTTTTTTCGATTCTTTGGTTAAACCCATGAAGAAGTGACCCGTCAGAAAAAGCAACATTTGCAAATCTAGCCATTGACACTTTCATATCTAAAGAGTTTCTATGAACAAACATTTCCATAATTCTTTTACTTGCACCCATCATATTTATTGGATTTGCTGCTTTGTCTGTTGAAACACAAAAATACTTTTTTACACCGTTCTTTATTGATTGTTTTATCGTTTTTTCTGTATTGAAAATATTTGTATCAATCATTCTCATAAGTGTGTAAGGATCTTTTTCACTTCGTACATGTTTTAAAGCTGACAAATTTAAAACATAATCATACCTTCCATCATTTTTAATAAAAGCATCATACTCAAGTGAACCAATATCTAATGCAAATGTTGCAAACTCTCCGTCAATATAGCCATAACTACTACGTATATCACGAACAAGTTCTACCATATTATTTTCAGATATGTCAACTACATGCAATTTTTTAGGATTACGTTTAAATATTTCTTTTGTAACTGCTTGACCTATAGAACCAGCACCACCTATCACTAAAAAAGATGAAGAT
The DNA here is from genome assembly GCA_027064245.1 of Campylobacterales bacterium. Taxonomy (GTDB): domain Bacteria; phylum Campylobacterota; class Campylobacteria; order Campylobacterales; family Arcobacteraceae; genus JAIOSF01. The sequence continues at coordinate 2,130 of JAMOPZ010000491.1, read as the reverse complement.
GAAACTATATTTTTTAAATTATTTTCATTTATTAAAATATCTGATTTGAATAGTTCTTTTTTTCTGCCAATTAATGCTAAAATATTATTCATTTAATTTCTCCATAAAATTCTCTATACCACTCAATAAACTCTTGTATCCCATCTTCAAGTTTACTATCTGGCTTATAATTAAAGTTATTTATCAGTCCACTTACATCCGCATAAGTACTCTGTACATCTCCGTCTTGCATAGGTAGCATATTTTTCTCTGCTGTTTTTCCTAGTGCTTTTTCTATAGTCTCTATAAAGCCCATTAAAGATACTGGTTCATTATTTCCTATGTTATATATTCTATATGGAGCGGATGAACTTTGTATCTCTGGGTTTTTGGCGTCCCACTCTTTGTTTGAAGTTGCTGGATTATCTATTACTTTTATGAGACCATCTACTATATCGTCTATATAAGTAAAGTCTCTACTCATATCTCCATGGTTAAATACTTTTATAGCTCTATCATTTACTATAGCATCAGTAAAGAGCATTGGTGCCATATCTGGTCTTCCCCATGGTCCATATACTGTAAAAAAACGAACACCTGTTGTTTGTAAGTCATATAGATGACTATAAGAGTGTGCCATCGTCTCGTTTGCTTTTTTTGTAGCTGCATAGAAGCTTATAGGGTGGTCTGTAGAATCAGAAGTTTTAAATGGTTGAGATTTATTTAGTCCATATACAGAAGAACTAGAAGCATAAGAGAGATTTTTGACTCCATGATGACGACAACCTTCTAGTATATTTGTAAAACCTACTACATTACTCTGTATGTAAGCATGAGGATTTTCTAGAGAGTATCTTACTCCTGCTTGAGCGGCTAAGTGACATACTGCATCAAACTGCTCTTCTTTAAAAAGATGTTCTATCTCAAATCTATCTGCTAAATCCATCTTTAAAAACTTATGTTTTTCATAAGTAGTTGATTGTGTTGCTTTATGATCAGCTATACAATTTTGTCTTATTCCTAAATCTGCTAAACGACCATATTTTAGAGTTACATCATAGTAATTGTTAATATTATCTAATCCTACTACTTCATCACCACGAGCTAGTAGTTTTTTTGCTAGAGCATGACCTATGAAGCCTGCTGTTCCTGTTACTAAAATTTTCATTATTTATTTCTTTTTGTTATCAGCACTACTATCTCTCTTCTTATCAAACTCTAAGCTCTCTTCAAGCTTTTCATATTCAAGTTTTTTTATAGCTATATATTTTTCAGTTAATAATATTTTATTTTTAAGTCCATCAGAAGTAAGAACATATTTATATGCTCGTTTATTAGATAATTTTACAAAGTTTTCGGCTTTTATAAAACCTTTTGCTAAAAGTGCCTTTATAACATAATTTACTTTTCCAACACTAAATCCAACATCATTTGCCAACTCTTTTTGAGAAGTTGATATTTCTACTTTTTGCATGATATATAAGTAGTCTATCTGGTCTGTATTTATTTATGTCAAGTGTAAAAGCCCTTTAATTCATTCAATGATTGAATTATATCAGATAATCTATTTACTTCTTACCCTCAAAAAAACAGGAAACCTCGGCTTTCCATATTTTGTAAATTCATAATATTTAAAAGTTACTATATCGCCTATTTTAGGTGGATATTTTCTGTCACTATCACTTAGTCCACTTCCTATCTTAAACTCTATATTGTTTGGAAGTTTACATATTAATGCACCAAGTAAGCCCTTATATTTACCTTTTCCTTTCGTATAACCTATCACTTTACACTCAGTATCTTTAAAACTTTTTACTTTTAAGGCTTTGCTTGTGCGTTTATTTATATAAGAAGCATAAGGGTCTCTAACTACAACTCCCTCGCCATTTTTAGACTCTATCTCTTTTAAATAACTTTCTAAATGCTTTTTATCTTTAACATATATCTGTTTTAAAATTTTTATATAGCTATTTTCATAAGATTTAACAATTTCAAGTCTCTCAAACAGATTCCCTTTAGCATTTGGAACTTCAAATATATAATGCTTTATCTCACTCCATCGTTTAGATGGTATTTTATTTCTCACAATACTTGATATATTTTCAAAATCTTTTCGTTTACTCCACAACTCTCCATCTATCTCAAAAGGTG
>JAMOPZ010000490.1 GCA_027064245.1 Campylobacterales bacterium | reverse complement strand
CTATATTTATAGTTATAATTTCAATATAAATCAAAGGTAACTTTGATAAAATTAAAAAATACAAGGATAATAAATATGAAAGTAGAACAAATAGAAATACCAAAAGTTATAATTAATACACCAGCTGAACCAGAACTTTCACATCCACCATATATAGATATAGAGGAAATAGAAGAATTAATCGAAAATGAAAAAAAATTAGCATTACAAATAGATGAATATTGTAAGACTCAAATCAAAATATCTAATATTTTAAATACAACAAATTTAACAAAGGATATTGTTAATAAATTTACTGTTATACAATATCTAGATTACTTGGAAGGATATCCTTTGAGTAATAATAGACATCATCTTGGAGCTTTATTGAGAAATGGCTTAAATATATCACTTAATGAAATATATGATATTTTAAATAAAAAATCTTTTTACACTACCTATGATACTATCTATTTATTGTTAAAATACTGTAATAATATAAATCAAAAAGACTCTCAAGGAAATACAATTTTGATGAAATGTGATTTATTTAGTATTTCTAAAAATGATCATACTGTAGTGCCTCCTGATGAATTAAAAACAACATATAAGAATTTTATTGATTTTTTATGTAAATTAGGAGTAAATATTAATGCTACTAATAATCTAGGTATGACTGCCTTAATGAAATATTCTTTAGAAGGAAATACTGAATTAGTAAAAATCCTTATAGAATATGATGCAGATACTAATATTACTAGTAGTGTAACAGCATTGGATTTAGCTACAAATCAAGATATTAAAAATATATTAAAAAATGTTAAAAATCATATCCCACAAAATGTAGTAAAAATTCTAAAAAACTTCACTATTGATAAACCTCTAAAATACACTACTCACAAATGGGACTTTAGTTTACAAGAGGAATATAAAGATTTTGATGGGTATATGAGTGCTGTAACACAAAACTTTAATCAAATAGAAAAAGAACTCGAAGAGTTATCACCAAATTTACACAAAAAGATAAAAGCATTTATTTTTGAAACAGATATAAATAGCAAGTATAGCTGGTGTAGTAAAGCCAATATAAATATATCTTGGTCAAATATAGATGGATTAAAACAATGGTGTGATGATGGCAAAAATCCATTTGATTTTAAACTAAAAAAACCAATCAAAGCAAATGGTAAGGTTCTAAAAAAATTTGAAGATATTATAAATCTTTTTAAGCAAGAGATAGAAATAAGAAGTGATTTTAAAACATTAAGAAATATATTTGATACTCAAAAGAAAAAACTTGATGATAGTTTTATATTTGAGCCATCAAAATCAAAACTAGAAAAACAATTTTATACAGATACTCAAAGTTTATCTAATGCTATAGATTTGATATTTACAGAGATCAATAAATTAAAAGAATACAAAACTATAGAGGTAAAAACAAAAGAGTTAAATGATAGATCTATAGAGATTTATATCACTCAAATAGATTCAAGATCTTCTAAAAGTGCAAAAGAACTTCTAAATAAAGTGGAAGATGAAGGTGGAGATCTATACAATATAAAAAACAATCTTACAAATCTATGTGATTGGAGCATAGAAGCTTCATCTGAAAATAAAGCTTTTAGAATAAATCTTTTACATAGCAATAATGTAAAAGATATAGTAGAACTACAAGATATTCCAGATGGTTTTACTCATATATTAAGGTTTTATAGATAATTGTGATACAATATGTCATACAAAACTCAAAGGATAATATATGCTATCTGTAAGATTAGACAATACACTTGAAAATCAACTAAATTATTTGGCAAAAGAACAACAAGTATCAAAAAGCCAGATTATAAAAGATTCTTTGGTTTATTATTTTGATATGATAAAAGAGAAAACTAAACAAAAATCTTCCTATGAGCTAGGAAGTGAACTGTTTGGTAAATATAGTAGTGGAAAAACTAATCTATCAACTACATACAAACAAAAACTAAAAGAGAAGCTTCATGCTAAAAACCATCATTGATAGTGGACCACTAATAGCACTTTTTGATAAAAGTGATAAGTATCATATGCAAGTGCTAGATTTTCTGAAATCCTACAGAGGTGAACTTATAACTTCATGGGCAGTTATAACTGAAGTATCACATATGTTGGATTTTAATTTATCAGTTCAAATTGACTTTTTAAAGTGGATAGAACTAGGTGGCATAGTAGTTTATGATATCTCACAAGATGATATAAAAGATATAAGAGTGATGATGGAAAAATATCTTGATATCCCTATGGATTTAGCAGATGCTACTCTTATGTATATAGCATCTAAAGAAAACATCAAAGATATAGCAAGTATAGATAGTGATTTTGATATATACAGAACTTTAAAAAAACAAAGTTTAAACAATCTTTTAAGGCAATAAATAATGATACTTTTAATAGAAGATAGATACAAACGACAACAAAACTTTATACAAGATACAGGTATAAATCTTGATTATTATAGTGATATTTTAGATAACTATACCAATGATAAAGAGATAGATTTTTTTGAGTTATTAAAAAATGGTAATTTTGATTTTAGTCAATATGACTATATTATAGCTCATAAATCTGCTTTTAATAGTGAAAATAGTGAGTTTAAAAGTTTGCTTGAAAATGCTTGTAGGGAGTATGCTAAACCTCTTGTATATTTTTCTGGTGGTATTAGTGTAAACTATTATAACAATAATGATGGTGAGATACTAGAAACCAACTCTAAAACTTTTTATAGTCAAAATCTACAAATATTTTTAGAAAGCTATAAAACTAAGAATGAAAATATATTGATGCTTTGCTATGGAAAAAATTGGGAAAAAGACATAGTACTAAATCTTTTAGAAAAGTTAAATATCTTTTTATATACAACTGAAGATAAAAAATATCTTTTTAGTGACCTAAATGATGCTGATATAGATTTGACATATCTTAAAAAAATTGATTATCCATTTTATCAAATGAAAATAGAAAATGACTGGATAACAAAAGAGGAACTTTCAAAACTAAAAGATAGTTGTTTAAAATATTTCACTACTTCTACTACAAACAATAACATTAACAATAGTTTATTAATAAGTAAATATAATACCATTGATGAATTATTTGATAATGATATCTATTTTGATTTAGAAAATGAAGATATAGATAAATATATAACTAATGATATCATCCCTCAAATCAAAGATCAAGATTGTGATGTAGTATTTATCAAAGACAATCTATCAGAACATTATCTTGAATTATATGGACTAAGAGTTGCTTATCATATAAGATTATCAGAAGAGCTAAAAGATAAAAAATATATTCCAATTGTAATAATCAGTGATCTAAATAGTGAAGTGTTAAATCATCTTGAGCCTATGGCAAATATTTTATTTACTAAAAATATTTTTATAGTAAAAAATGATAAAAAAGATATCGAAGATATGTTAAAAAAAGAGTTTTCAAGCTTAAGTGTTGATGACTACCAAAAACAGTTTTTATCTAAAATAAAAATAGAACAACCCAAAGACTATCTATCTCATCATAGTATTGCAAATGAATGGGCAATAAACAGATGGGCAGAAACCTTGCAAGTACAAAGTGTATCTTTAGCTACTAATAATGCTAAAATCAGCTCAATGCTATATTTTAAATATCTATTAGCAAAATCAAATCAAAATAATGATGAAATAATGTTGGATATTAAATTAACTAAAAAAGGGAAAGTATTACTGATAGATGATGAATGGGATAAAGGTTGGAGTGATATATTATCTAATATATTTACTAAAAATGATGGTATTGAATTTGAAACATTTGAACATGATTTTAAAGATAAATCAAATTTTAATTTATTTATTCAGCCAAAAAAGAAGATTATTGAATTTGATCCTGATGTAGTTATCTTAGATTTACGATTAGCTCAAAGTGATCATGATGAAAGCACTACGATAGATAATTACTCTGGTATTAAGCTACTAAAAGCAATACATGAGATAAATGCAGGTATCCAAGTGATAATGCTAACAGCAACTAGTAAAAGCACAATTTTAGAAAAACTTTATGATTATAATATCTTAGGCTATATCAAAAAAGAACATCCTGAAGATTTCAGTATAAGTACAGTTGAAAATATAAATAAATTTGTAAAATTAGTTGAAAAAGGTTTAACTAATAAATATTTAAAAGAGATTTGGGATATAGGTAGAAAAATTAATAATATTTTACAAGAAGATAATATAAAATTATTACTTAACAAATACCAATTAAAAGATAATCGATATGAAAAATTATTTTATAGATTAAAAAAAGAGTCACAATATATATTTGATATACTAAATACAAATAATAAAAATAAATTTATTTATGCTATGTTGTCTATTTCAAGTGGATTAGAAACTATTTTATCTATTTTTATTGATGAAAAAAATAATCAATTTTGGGATAAAAGTAGATGTGAATCAACAACATTAAATACAAAGTTAAGAGATTTAATAAATGATAAATTTGGTGGTAACTATAATAATACTAATATGAAATCACTAATAAATACAAGAAATGATTATCTACATATGAATAATCCAAATATAACTGTCAATAGTGATGGTATTAAGGCATGGTTTAAAAAATATGGTCTAATTATAGATTATATCAATAATCCACTAGATTTAAATATGCAAGATATCAATGATACGGTAGGAAATTTACAAAATTGGGCAAATAGATAATTTGTAGACAAAATATGACCAACCAATAAGATAAAATTCCTCAAAATAAAAAAAGAGGAATATCTTATGAAAACAAAACTAACAATAAAAATACCAAAAATTAAATCAAGAGTAACTTGGGGATTTAACCCTGCTACAAGAACAATAAAATCAAAGAAAATTTATAGTAGAAAGAATTATAAAATAGAATATTAATAAATTTATAGACAAAATATGTCTATTTTATAGATTATAATATATTTATCAAAACACAATAATAAAAGGAAGTAATGATGGAAATTTTAATTTTTATGGTAGTAGTTGGTATATTTGTTATGCTAAACCCAAAAGTAAAAGAGATAGTAGATACAAATTTAGACACAGCTAATGAACTTGCTAAGCAACAAAATCAAG
>JAMOPZ010000489.1 GCA_027064245.1 Campylobacterales bacterium | reverse complement strand
TTTTTTCCTTCATTTTTTTTCTTATTTCATCTTCTATTGAGTAGTCAAACAGCTTTTTAAAGAAGCATAACTTGTAGTAAATTTTACAATAACTGGTGAAGTTTACAATCACTTCAATTTTTTATACCCTAATAAATATAGGCAATCAACCCCGCATCAATTAAAAAATTGACTCAGTTTATGACACTGAAAAACATTGTTAGAAAAAATCTAACCTTGACTTCTTTTAATGTTATGTCAAGAGGTGGTATAACAATACCGTTAAGTGGTTATTCAACTTGAATAAATAATTTATTTTAACAGAGTTCATTTTATTGTTTTTTACAATAAATAAAGTTCCTAAACATTAAAAGGCGAAGCATTTATATAGAAGCGATTTAATACAGTACAACCGTAGCGTATATTAAAAAGAACGATTTTTATACAAGCATCCAATTAAGAGGTTACTTACTTCGTACAACAATAATTGATCTTGTACACATGCAAAACATGATAGGACTGTACTCACAAAATGGATTGCAATAGAGAAGCCTTTACGATGTCAAATCATTAAAAAACAGTACCTTTCGCGGTAACTCAACTAAAAAACAATCTTTATATTGAAGAATAAAAAATCAATACAGAAGTAAAAAAAGATAGAAAACCGAGAAAAAGACATTATAAATATCTTCAAAAACAGTTAAGTCTAAACTATAGTTTACGAGAATAGGAGTCAATAAATAAAGAGCCTAGTAAGAATATTAGTTATCTTTTTTAAAAGAGACAAACTTTAGACATCAAAGAGAGGTCATGGTTCAATATATAAAATATACCTAGAGGTTTGTTGTATGGAAGAACTGACGTTACCAATGTAAAAACCTAATAAAAAACAGTGCCTTTTAGCGGCAACCCAACTAATAACAAAAATATGATAGTGAAAAAAATAACAGCATAAGTATATCATTTTTCAAAGAAGATAAGCAAACAAGTTTCTATCAGGTTGACGCATTAGAATGCGAACAACCTGATAGAAACAAGCACCTGTACAACGAGCAATAAGCGTTATCCATATATTATCAAATTAAAAGTAAAATATACAGATGGACAATAGCAATATAAACTACCGAAAGAAACTAGCACAACTGAGATACCAAGAGCTTATTTATGAACTATATCAACAGAAGATATCAGTACCAGAAATAACAAAAAAAATAAATGTAAAAACATCACGAACAAAATTAAAAGTAAAACTATCAGAGTCAACAATTAGAAATACAATTAAAAGATTAAAAAAGAGTAGAGGTTAAAAAGATGGAAGAGTTTTTTTATACAAAAGAGTTTTTTATAGATTTTATAGCGATTGGAATAATATTACTTTTAGTATTTTTCATATCTACTGTAATTTATTTATTTAAATCTGCAAAGAGTATTTATAAAGAAGCTGCAACTTCTTTTGATAATAATTTAAAATATACAACAGATCAATTTTTAAAAAGTTATGAAAGAAAATTAGAAGATAACTCAAAAAATTTGTTTTATAAAGTAGAACAAAAAATTGAAGATGAAATAGAAAATTATAAAAAAAAATTAAATGTTGTTGAAATTTTTGATGAACGGATGAAAATTTTTGATTCGAGAATTGCAGAACATACAGATGAGACTATTAAATTAAATAAAATTAATATTGCAAAAGAGAAAGAGTTAGAAAATTTAAAAAAGAATTTAATAGAAAAAAATTCAACTATTGAAACACAAAAAAAATCTATTTCGAATTTGAATGGACAACTTCAAAAATTTAAAAAAAAAGTAGGAACTAATAAATGATATTCAACTTACAAGATTTTAAAATAGAAACTATATACATACCTAATACTAATATTCAAATTTTTAAAAATTTGCAAATTGAAAATGAAAAGATCTTTACTAGTGTTACTAAAGATCTTTTTGAACTTATTGATCTTATTGAAATTATGAGAGCTTTTACAAATAATAAACTTGATACAAATAAAGAATATCACCTCAATAATATTTTTAAAGCAAAATTTGTTCAACAAGATAAAAAATATTATTTGGCAATACAATTTGTCAAAACAGAAAAGATATTCTTTTTTGACAAAATTGAAACAGCTATATATGTTGCAAAATTTTCTAAAATCATTCAACGATGTGAAGCGTATCAAGCGTAAAAATTATGGCAAGAGCAGGAAGTATAAATTTTCAAGTTTCAAAAATAATAAAACAGATTAATGGCATAAGTAAATCTAAATTAGAGAATCGTAATGAAAGTGGTTTAATTGGAGAGAGTGGTCATAAAGTTAGTAACTTAGTTCATAGCTATAAAAGCTTAGATAATATTAGAACTGATATAACTAATTTAGCAAAATTTGCAAAAGCAGAATATAAAATAAAAGATATAAGTAAAATAGATTCAGAAGTTGTTCGTAACTGGATTGAAAATAAAGATATTGGATATAGAACCGCATCAAATTACCTAAGTCAAATAAATAAAGTTGTGACACATCTTAATGTTACAAAAGAAGATGTTAAAAATATTCGACAAGAGTTTAAAAAATTAGAAAAACCAAAAAATGAAACTCGTTATTATAAAAAATTAAATAAAATAGAATTACCAACAAGAAGCCAACCTGCATTTGAATTGCAAAGAGATTATGGCTTACGAATGAGTGCCGCAACTCATGTAAATATACAGAAACAAATTAATGGAACAACATTAAAATATCAAGAGAAAGGTGGCAAATGGAATGAAAGAGAACTGAGTGATTCATTGCTATTAAAAATAAAAGAAAATAGTGTAGATGGAATTTATAATATTAATAATAGAACTTATGCTAGAGATTTAAAAAAAGAGATTGAAAAAAGTAATCAAGTGTATAATGGAACACATGGAATACGTCACTCTTACGCACAAGATCAATTGATGCAAGGAAAAACAAAACAAGAAGTTTCTAATGCGATGGGACACAATAGAGAGAAAATAATGGATGAGTATCTTAGATAAAAATATTTATTAAAATAGTCTCACTTTTTTATTGCCATATATTTGTAGAAAGCATTAAATACCAAATAACCTTTCTCTGTTTTTTAAATAAACATAATCTGCTACTTCAGTTGTCATCTCTTTACGTTTAACTTTTTCACATAAACCTAAAAATACAGCATGTAAGGTATGAGCTGCAATAGTATTTCTATTAGTAATTATTTTTTTTCACGAATCTATTGTTTCTGTTGTATAACAATATGAATAATCATAATTATTTGAGGATAAGTCAATAGGTTCTTTTTGTTCAAATTTTTCATTTACAAAATCGAATCTATCTATTGTTGTTGCAAATGTTACACCTTCATTAATATAAGTTTTTGAGATGATTGCTATTAAATACTCCTCCTCCAGAGTTTCCTTGAGGAACAGAATAACTTATTAAAATACCATTTGTATCTAACTTTGCAATAGTTCCCTGTAGTAATGTAGAATCTCCACTTAAAGTATGAATTTTATCTGATAACTGTATTTTACTATTAAGAGTTACTGCATTTAGTTTAATATCAGAAACAGTTAAAAAAGCTAAATCATCTTCTATTGAAACATTTCCTATTACAAGATCATGATATTTATTATTAATTAAGACAACAACTTTTTGTGCATCACTAATTACATGATAAGCTGTAACTAACTTACCATCAAGAGAAACAGCACTTCCAATGGATATTGAATCATCAATATTCTTTATTTCTAGTTGAAAAACACTCTTTTTTAAATCATCTATCTGTAGAGCAGAAAGAGAAAAATTCAATATGATTGTTAGTAATATTATAAATTTCATAAGATACCTTTTAAATATTTTTTAGTGTACTATACTATATAAAAATCACAAGGTACAAAATGAAATTATTATTATCTTTATTATTATTAACAACATTATTATTTTCAGCAAATGAATCATTTTCAAAATCTAAAAAAGATCTTCGAAAGATATATAAAGGTCATCAAGAAACTATTTATTGTGGATGTAAATATAACTATAAAGATAAGAAAAATATGATTGATAAATCTTCTTGTGGATATAAACCTCGTAATGAAAGAACAAGAAAAGGCAATATTAATAAACGAGCCAAAAGAATAGAATGGGAACATCTTATTCCTGCTGAGAACTTTGGACGTCAGTTTAGTTGCTGGAGAGATGGAAACTCTGAATGTGTTAATTCTAAAGGAAAATCTTTTAAAGGTCGTAGATGCTGTACTAAGGTAAATAAAGAGTATAGATTGATGCAATCTGATATGCACAATTTATTTCCAGCTGTAGGCGAACTAAATGCTGATAGAAGTAACTTTAGATTTGATTTTGAAATTGCAAAACCTAATAGATATGGTAAATGTGTCTTTGAGGTAAATTTCAAACAAAAGAGAGTTAAAGTTAAAGAAAATATTAGAGGGATTATCGCCAGAGATTATCTTTATTTCAATAAAAAATACAAGATGAAGCTTTCTAGGCAAGAACTTAGAAAATATAAATCATGGAATAAGCAATATCCACCTAATTTATGGGAAATTGAGAGAAATAAGAGAATTGCTAAAAAACAAGGGAATTTGAATCAATTTATAAAATAAATTGTTTGAATCAGCCGTTGGTTTGATTGTCGTTACATAATTAGACTAAAAGCAAAATCAATACATATTAAATGAAGTTATAGCCTTTTTATACTATATTTTTTTATATATAATAAGTGGATTTCACTTTTAATCTAATTATATATACCGAATCTACCTACAATAAAAAAACAACCAACCGCAAAGCCAACCAGCAAATCAACTAAAAACAGGGCATTTCAAGCAAAACCCAATATTTGAAGCCAACCTCTCATCCTCTCAAAAGCAAAAATCACAAACAAAATCAAACTTAAAAGAATCATTACTGTTTTCTTAACTAACACTAAACTATTTAACCTAATTAAATTCCATAACTTTAAAGAATTATCAACGAAATCTTAACCAAGATTAATTTTTAAATTAAATTCTAATTTATTTTTGGATATAAGTAAAACCCATATCTAAAAATATTCAAACATAAATTAATTTTATATATAACAAATATTTAAACAGTTTGTTATATATTTATAAAATACCTAAACCAAGTATTTATACA
>JAMOPZ010000488.1 GCA_027064245.1 Campylobacterales bacterium | reverse complement strand
ATATATTGATATTAATAGTGATGATGTTGCAGAAGATGTTTCAATTGCTTTAAAGCAAGATATAGAAAAGTCTATTAAAGAGAATATGCCACAAGATGAAACATCATTAAAAGATATGATTAAAATATTTTACAATGTTGAAAATGCAAATGATGTAAAAGAACTATTTAAAAAAGAACTTAGTGAGTGTGAGGACAAAAGAGATACTGCAAAAGTGATTTCTAAGTTTATCCCTTACTGCTGGATGGGTGGGAGAAAAATAAAGACTGTAGCAAGATACTATGCAGATATGAGAGGTATTATAAAAGAAGTAGATAATCAATTTCAAGATTATGCCTTAGAGCTTTTTTCAATTCCATCGGATGTGTATGAGAGAATAACTAAATCAGACACTAAAAAAGTTATAGAGAAATTAAAAGATAAAGAAACTTTCTCGTTAGAAGAGATAAAGAATTTAATAGCAAAATTAAAAAAACAATGTGAGATAGCTTTAAAATTAGGAGAAAACGCAACAATAGAACAATGGAAGAAAGCAGGTTTACCAATAGCAAAACAACAGACGGTAGCAAGAGCTAGAGCTTATCTATTTACGGCATATTTAGCCTTAGTTACAGGTCGCAGAATTACAGAGATTTTAAAAACTCTATCACTAGTAAAAAAAGAAGATAAATGGTATTTCAAAGGTATAGCTAAAAAAGGAAGTGATGAAGTTGAAATACCAGCCGTTACACTTGATAACGATATTGAGTTCTTAAATAAATTACTAACTCAAATAAGAAAGGATATTGATACAAAAGGTATGAATAATCAAAAAGTAAACAGTAAATATAATCATATTTTCAATAGAGCATTGAAGAACCTTACAGGGCTTAAATACACTTATCACGATTTAAGAGAAATATATGCAGATTTAGCATACCGTGAATATGGGTTAAGAGATGGAACAGACAGAGAGGAAATTGACTATAAATCTGACATACTAGGACATCAAGTCGATAAAGATAGGCTAGTCGCAACAGAACACTATATGACAAAAAAGGGGGAATAAATGGAAAATTTAGTTAGTGGTATGAATATGGGTAAATTAAATGATTTTACTTTTTATATGAATAAAAATGAGTATAAAAAAGTTACAGATACAATAACTGCTAATTTCAAAACTATTGATAGTTCCAATGGAATTGAAAGGCTTCAAGGTCAACCAATTATAAAAAGAGAAATAAAGCTAAACGGTGTTTTAGTGCTGCAACCTTTAGACTCTTTTAAAAGCTTACAAGCTGATTTAAGAATAGGCGAAATAATCAGATTTACAACAATTGATGATGACATTTCTTGTGTTTTAACATCATTACAAGTTACAAAGAAATTTTTTACAGACAATGGCAGTGCAACGGTACAAGAATATAACATATCTCTAAAAGAAGTTTTAGAAGAACTACAATAAAAGGACAACAAGTGAAAAAAATAGAAAAAATCAATCCAGACAATGTAATATCAGTTACAGAGATAGCACCAGGGCAACAAGAAGATAAGTTTATTTATGTTTGTACCACTACAACAGAAGAAACTGTTTTAATGCCTTATAATCCACTAGAGCAGATAAAACAATTTATAAAATATGGATATGCAATAGCAAAAAATGAAAATAGCGACCTTAGAACTGAAAAAGTGAAGATTTTTATAAATTATTATGGTTTAGAAGTTACTGAATTTATTCATAGTAATTCAAGAGATGAAATAGTATTTTTATGTGATACAGTATTTCAAGCGACTAATTATATTCACAAACATTCATTAGATAAATTTTGTGCATAATAAAAATATTAATATAATATTTTTTATGTTATAATTGTTGATAAGAAAGCTTTTGATGTATTTGTTCCCACATAAACATCAAAAGCAATTCTACAATATCTAAACAGATTTTTGCGGAATCTGTCAACTTAAGCTTACATACATTGCTCGTTAGACTAAACTAAGTTTAGTTTTTCGGCGATATACACTACACCAGCAACAATAGAAATTATCGCTGATACAACGAATAATATTTCCATTAGCTGTACCTCATAATCAAATTTACCCCTCTTTTATAAAAAAGCAGTATTCTTGACCCTCGTAAATAGACTATGAGATATTAAGATGACATTTTCTTATTCAACACACAATTATAACTAAATATCAATTAGAAAAATGCTATAATTTTAAAGAGTGCGATTTGAGGTATCTATAATTTTATAGATAGAAATAAGTTTAATTTTCAGTATGGTTGCCGTTATTAAACTTATTTCCCCCACTCTTTTATTTTCCTATTTCTATCTTATAAGCTAATAAGCTCTTATAAACTTCCATTAAATAAAATTCATTCTCATACTTACTTTTAAATTTTTCTATCGATATATAATCGTTAGTTGTATCGTGTATCATATGGTCTATTTTTATAATTTGTTCTTCTGTAAGCTTTTTAGTTTTACCTCTGTTTGAGTTTCTTTTATCCTCATCAAAATAATTATCTCTAAACTTATAATAATCTTCTTTTTTTATTCTATGAAAGCCATTTCTAAAAGTTGATTTTAAATAACCTTTACGAATATAATAATTTACTACACTTCTCTCAACACCTAAAAAAGAAGCTATATCTTTTGTGTAATAATCCATCATTAAATACCTTTTAGAAACTCATTAAAATCTTTATATCCTGCATAGATATTTGAGCAATTAACACACTTATCATTCATACTATAAAATTCTCTTTGTGTGTCCTCTCCTGCTTTGTCATTATCTAAAAAAAGATAGATTTTATTATATAAATCACTATATAGTAAATCTGATATTTTCGCTTTATTTGCTACACTATTTAAAATAACAACATCACTTTTAAACTTATCTATTTTAAAATGTGTAAGGGCTGATAAAAAGTCAATAAACCCCTCAAATATTGAAAGTTCTTTATTTCCCGTGCCTTTTATCGTTGTTATGTCTTTTGAGCCTATACACCCTTTAAAACGAGCATTTCGTAACTCATAGCCACCTACATCATTTTCAAAACCTAATGCAAAATAATCTCTTGTTCCTTTAGAAGAAGAACTAGGTCTAAACCAAATTTCTTTTAGATACTGTTTTGCTATATCTATATTAATCCCTCTCTCATTTACATATTCTAAAAGTATTCTATACTCTAAATCTTCAACTCTTTTAAGTTCAAAATGTGACTGCCTCTGGTCTTTGTTATGTGACACATCTGTTTGATTTAAATGTGACTTAGCAGCACTACTATTTTGTGACTTTGCAAAAGCTTTTATTTCGTTTATTTTGTGGCTTATTCCTTGCTTATGAAAAAAAGAAGAACTTACTGCAGTATCGCTATAATTGAATATGCTTGAGAGTTTTTGAAGTGCTTCACTAACTTGTAAATTATAAATATTCATAACTAAATCAAGAGTTTTACCACCTAAGAACGTTTTCTTTTCTTTTGATGAAGGTATTCCGTAATCTATCCAAATATTTTGAATAGTATTAACTTTAAAACTTGAGGTTTTATCTTCATGTAGTGGGCTTGAGTACCAATAATCACTATTTTCTATCTTAATAGGTTCAAAACCTAAATGACTTAGTAAATCAGTTATTAAAATGCTTTTTGCTTGAGCTGAGTTCATTTTAAACACTCAAATAAGACTGACCTACTATTTTGTCATCTTTATTTAAATGAACAATAGGTATCTCTTTTTTATCTTGTGGTATATCAACAACTAAACACCTATTTCCTCTATATTTTTGTGTAGTTCTATCATCTACAACATTTAACACATTTTTAATATCTGTTAATTTAAAAATCATCTTTTTGTATTCTTGTTCGCTTGTTTCATTTTTCAATATTCGTTCACAAACTTTTGTAACAGACTGTATTATGTACTTATCTTTATATTGACCAGTTAAATCATCTATTGAGATTTTATCTTTAATATCTTGATAGTATCTAGGTAGCTCATCTTTATCCGTCATTGCTATATATTTAATTGTATCATTCAATATATCTGTAATGTTGTTTATAAGAGAATCTGCTGTCATTTTATACTTAGAATAAAAACTTCTTACTCTATTATCTGCCATTCTATAAGCCTCAAGTTCATCCATTGAAAGATATTCTTTTATTCTTTTTGATATTTTTTTCAAGGCATAATCTTCTAAAACTCTCATATATTTAGCATTACCATGATAAATATATTCTTCACGATCTACTAACTTTATAGTTTCCTCATCAGGGAAATCAAAAACCATTACCCTATTAACTATTTGGTCATCTACTGCACCAGTAAAAGAGGCTGACCGTTCTGCACTAAATAAAAGCTTTAAATAAAGTTCTACTGTTTCACTCATTCCAAATTTAGGTGCAAAAGTAAAATCATGAGATAAACTTTTCATATCTTGACCAAACTTATTAAACTCATCAAGAATAAGAACAAAACTGTTTCTAACTTGTACTGGGCTTATATCATTAGTAGATTTATTCATCAAGTTATGATAATTAACCTCCATTCCAATTTCTATATTTTTCAATAATCCAGATAAAAAAGACTTACCCCAATCACTCTTAACTCTAAAGTGTAAAAAACTTGCTTTTCTATCTTTTGCAAATCTCATATCAACAACTAAATCAAGGAAATCATCAAAATATTTAAAATGATTTTTATAATCTTGTAGAATAGAGTTATAATCATTCTTTGATATATTTATATTTGATAATTCTTTTATGTGAATCTTGTTTGTTATGACTCTTATTATTCCAGTAGAATCATCTGTATATGCTGTTTGCTTACTTGCAAATGGGTTTGATTTATATATAAGCTGACTATAACTATTTATAGTTGTAATTGTGTCATAAATCTTATCTATTTTTATAAGCCATTTAACTTTTTTTGCTTTCTTGCTATAAAACATAATATCAATATTAAACTCAAGTTTAATAGTCATATCAACCATTGTTAAAAATGCTTGTTTTGATTTTATTGTTTTTATAAAACCGTTGTATATATATAATGTGTCTTTTTGATATTGAATAAAAGTTCCAAATAAAAACTTAATTATTTTATACTGGAGTTTTGCATCCATTTCTGATGTTTCATCAACAAGAAGATTTATGTAAGTTTCTTTATT
>JAMOPZ010000487.1 GCA_027064245.1 Campylobacterales bacterium | reverse complement strand
GAAACTCAACTTCAACTTCACCTTGAAGTATCTCCATATGTTCTGCTAAATCAGTAGAAAAAGTATAAGATCCAGGCATCATAATACCTAAAGTTTTTCTACTACCATCTGAGTCAATTATTGTTCTGCTTGTAACTTGCCCTTCAAAATATATATTTGCTTTTTTTGTAATATTTGCATTATCAAATTCACCATCAAGTTTTTTTGGTAATTCATAATCAACAACTTTACTAATAGTATCTAAAGATTTTAAAAACTCTACAACAACCAAATGTTTTGGATGATTTGCATATCTATTAAGATCCTCTTTATTGTCAACTAATACAGTAAGTGCTAGATCATATGCTCTATCCTCTTGTGCAAAATTTATACCAACTTCTAATGCTCTTATAAACTCTATATCATCTTTTAGATTATGTAATCTTAAAACAATATCATCTTTTTGTTTTAATCCATCTTCGCTTAATTTAAAAAATACTATATGCTTTATCATTTTTTATCCCCTTTTTTTATTGGTTTATTATACTTGAAATAACTTAATTATTAATTTATAATCGTGTATAATGAAGCTGTTTATATCCATCTTTTCGTTTTTTAAAACTACTAAGAGCAAAACGATTTCTAATATCAAGTATATCTATGGCTAAACTATCATCTCCACCTCTTCCTATGCGACCTAAGTATTGAACTAATCTTCCATAATAAGATATTGGCATAGTAAATATAACAGTATCTAAATGAGCAAAGTCTATACCTTCTCCAAAAAAAGAGGTAGTTGCTAATACTAATGATGATGTTTCTATTTTTTTCATATTTGCCTCTTGAATATCTTTTTTTAATGCACCATGAATAGGAATATAATTAAAATTTTCATATTTAAAAAGTAATTCAAGATTTTCTATATGTTCTATTCTATCTGTTAATACAAGTATTTTTCTATGTTTGTACTCTTTTATAAGATCTATTATAAGCTGATTTCTTTTATCATTTATAGTTATCTCATTTAATAGATCTGCAAAACTATCTACATCACCTATGGTATCATCTTCTATAACTTTTAGTTTATTTGTAAAAGTTTTTTTATTTTTTATCTCATATGATATATGGCCTAATTGATGAAATAAAAGTTGTTCTAATCCATCTTTTCTTCTAGGTGTTGCACTAAGACCTAAAATATATTTTCCACTAAATTTTTTAATAATCTTCTCAAAAGTAATAGCAGGTATATGATGACACTCATCAACTATAACAAAACTATATTTTTTTATTAAATCTGCATTATTTTTTAAGCTTTGCATAGTAGCTATATCAAGTGTAAAATTTAGTTTATTTTTACTTTTTCCCAAAAAACCTATCTCTTTTTTTGTATATCCAAAATATTGTACAAATCTATCTATCCATTGATCTAATAACATATTTTTATTTACAATTACAAGTGTATTTACACCTCTTTGCTCTATAATTTTTGCACCTATAAATGTCTTTCCATATCCAGGAGGTGCTACAAATATAGAAAAATCTTTTTTTAATATATGCTCTATAGCGCTTAATTGTTGATCTCTTGGCTGTAAAGATATAGAGTTAAAAGTTACTGGTTTTGTAAATCTATTGTCTATAAAAGTTGTATTTAGATTATGTTGTTTAAAAAGTGTTATAACATCTCTCATAAGTCCTCTAGGAAGCGATAGCTCCTCTTTTGTATCTTCATAAGTATTTATAACTCTAGGGGTATTATAAAGTGGTTTTCTAAGATTTTGTAGTATTTGAACTTGTGGATTTTCAAAACTAGCTAGTTCTTTTAAAGAGTTGATTAAACTACTAGATAAATAAAGCTTATTTATATATATGGCATCACTTAAAGTTATAAAACTTTTTATTTGAAGATGTATTTGTTTTTCTAGCTTTTTTATTTCACTTTCAATTGACTCTTTTTGTTTATAAAGATCCTGAAGCTGTTTTTGAATATTTTTTAACATAAAAAGATTATAATCAATCTTTCCTAAAAATATCTAAAAATTTTTATAATACCCAAATTTAAAACCTTTATCTTCTTTGTATTTATAAAGATTAAAATCATTATATATTTTAATACATCTTGATATATGCTTTGTATAACCTTTTTTTACTAATTTTCTAGCTCGTCCAAGATTTACTATTACACCTTTACCATAAGTATATATATAAGCAAGATTACATCCAGCTTTTATATAGTTATGTTCAAAAAAAGCATACTCAAACCATTTTTTTGCTTTTGTATAATCTTTTTGAACTCCAACCCCATATAAAAAATATAATCCTACCATATTTTGAGCAGGAGGATAATCCTCTTGTGCTAATTTTAAGTATATCTTAAAAGCTTTTTGTCTATTAAAACCTTTATATTTTTTATTTGCAAAAATAGATGCTATATTATATTGTGCTTTTATATTATTTTTTTTAATCTTTTTAAAATAATATAATGAAAGATCAAGATTTTGTTTTGTAAGTTCTCCTTTATAATATATTGTACCTAGTTTAAATATAGCTTCTTGATCATTTAATTTTGATAATCTTTTTAAGTTTGATATATCATCTATTAAATAGTTTACAGAGAAACAATAGTTAAAAAATATCAATAAGAAAATAATCAATTTTAACATAAAAACTCCTTTATATAGTTTGGCACATAAGTGTAATTATCTATATCTAAGTATATCTTAAATTGCTTAATAATTAAATATAAATAGATTTAAAAAACATTTCTGAATATTAGCTTGTATCAAAATAAAAACTCTAATAAAGCCTTTAAATAAAGGATTTACTTTATTGTTGTAAATAATTTCTTTTAATATAAATTAATATAAATTTAAACTATATTTTATACTATTTTAAGAGAAATTAGATTAAGTGAATAAGATGTGATTAACTTATTAAAAAATTAAATATAGTTGTTTTGTAATTTTTAATAAAATATTTGGTATACTCCTTAAAAAAATAAAAGGAATTACTATGTATGAAGCATTATTTGAAGATGAAGATAATCTTTTTGGGGGAACTCCATCATCAAAATATCATGATATAGCAACTCAAGCAAATGAAGAGATTGTAAAAGATGAATTTGATAAAATAGTAGAAAAATTTGCAGCTATGGAGCAGATACTTGAGCTTGCTTATCCAGATCAAGATATAGATAGAATGATACAAAATCATATTTTTACTAATACTACAGAAGTAGAACAACATAAAAAAGGTTTATATGTTGAATTTACAGGAAATATTGTAATGAGGCTAGATAGTTAAAAATGGAAGAGCTAAGTCAAGTAAAAGATCAAATAAAAGAGTTTGTAGAAGATATAAATGATCCAAAATCGTTAGAATTATTAGATCTATTAGCAACTGGAAAAATGTTAAGAAGTAAATTGATTTTAAAAATAGCAGGAATCTCACAACAATCAATAGAACTTTGTGCAGTTGTAGAGATGATTCATGCTGCTTCACTTTTACACGATGATGTAATAGATGAAGCCTATACAAGAAGAGGAAAACCAAGTATTAATGCTTTGTTTGATAATAAAACATCTATTATGTTTGGTGATATTTTGTATTCAAAAGCATTTACACAATTAACATTTATGGATAAAGAAATAGCATATACAATATCAAATGCAGTAACACTTTTAAGTGTAGGTGAGATGCTAGATGTTGATTTAACAAAAGATTTTAATATAAGTTATGACAAATATCTTGATATGATATACAAAAAAACAGCATCTTTAATAGAAGCTAGTGCTGCATCAGCTGCAATCTTAGCAAATAAAGATAAAGATGCTTTTGCATTATATGGTAAAAATCTTGGTCTTGCTTTTCAGATGATTGATGATATACTTGATATTACACAAGATAGCTCAACACTAGGAAAACCAGCACTTTTAGATTTTGTAGAGGGGAAAGTAACTATCCCTTATCTATTTTTATATCAAAGAGTTGAAAATAAAGAGTATTTAAAATCTTTATATAAAAAAGAGTTATCGGCCAAAGAGGCTACTTGGTTAAAAGAGCAGTTTAAATCTACAAATTCTTTAGAAGATTCTATAAAATTGGCTCAAGATTTAGGAAATATAGCTATAAAATCTATTGTTAATTATAATAATCAAGATTTAGTTTATATAATGGAATCTATGATAAATAGAGAATTTTAGTATAATTATATTATTTAGATAATATAAAAATTTAGATAGTATTACAAAAAAATAAAAAAGGTAAAAGATATGGATAATATTTTAAAAATAGGAAAATATGAGTTTAATAGTAGATTAATAGTAGGTAGTGGAAAATATAAAGATTTTACCACTACAAGAGAAGCAACAATAGCTAGTGGAAGTGAACTTATAACTGTAGCTATACGAAGAGTAAATATAACAAATCCAAATGAAGAAAATCTTCTTGATTATTTTAAGGATACAAATATTAAACTTCTTCCAAATAGTGCAGGATGCTTTACAGCCGAAGAAGCAATAACCACTTTTAGACTAATGAGAGAAGCTACAGGTATTGATATAATTAAACTTGAAGTTATAGGTGATGCACAAAAAACTTTGTATCCAGATGTATTAGAGACAATAAAAGCTTGTGAAGTGCTAAAAAAAGATGGTTTTACTATAATGACATATACAAGTGATGATCCTATTATGGCGAAAAGACTTGAAGATGCAGGAAGTGATGCTATTATGCCTCTTGCTGCTCCAATAGGAAGTGGATTAGGTATCCAAAATAGATATAATGTAGCTTTTATAAAAGAAGCAGTTAGTGTTCCTGTTATAGTAGATGCTGGAGTTGGATGTGCCTCTGATGCAGCTATTGCTATGGAATTAGGTGCACAAGGGGTACTTACAAATACAGCAATCGCACAAGCTTCTGATCCTATTTTAATGGCAACGGCTATGAAAAATGCAGTAATAGCAGGAAGAATGAGCTATAAAGCAGGAAGAATTCCAAAAAAACCTTATGCAACAGCTAGTTCTCCAGTAGATGGATTAATACAATTCTAATATTAATAATACCAAATTAAATTAAAAGGAATAATCTGAAACAATTTATATTACAATATTTACCATATTATAAAAACTATAAAAAACAGATACTTTTTGCACTACTTGGTATGATAATGGTTGCTATTGGTACAAGCAGTA
>JAMOPZ010000486.1 GCA_027064245.1 Campylobacterales bacterium | reverse complement strand
GAAAACGGATGGGGATTAGTACGAGCTAGTAATACTACGCCAAAATTAGTTACAAGATTTGAAGCACAAGATGAAAAAACTGCTTTGTATTATCAAGAAAAATTATTGGAGTTGCTAAATGATTAAAAAATGTTTATTTCCAGCAGCAGGTTATGGTACTAGATTTTTACCAATTACAAAATCAATACCAAAAGAGATGTTGCCAATTGGTACAAAACCACTTATTCAATATGGTGTAGAAGAAGCTAAAAGTGCAGGTTGTAATACTATGGCTATAGTAACAAGTAAATATAAAAAAGCTATAGAGGATTATTTTGATACACATACAGATATAGAGCAAAATATAAGTGGAAATAGTAAAGAAAAGCTTTTAGAACCTTTAAATAGTTTAATAGATTCTACAATATTTACATATACTAGACAAAAAGAGATGAAAGGTTTAGGTCATGCTATACTTACAGGTGAACCTTTAATTGGTAATGAACCATTTGCTGTTATTTTAGCTGATGATTTGTGTGATAATAGTGGTGATACAGTTTTATCTCAAATGGTAGAGTTATATAAAAAATATCCAGATTATTGTATAGTTGCAATTGAAGAGATACCAAAAAAAGATACTGATAAATATGGTGTAATAGATGGAGAGTTTATTGAATATAATATTGTAAAAGTATCAAATATGGTAGAAAAACCAAAACCAGAAGATGCCCCTACAAATTTAGCAATTATTGGACGATATATTTTAATACCTGAAATTTTTGATATTATAAAAGAAACAAAGCCAGGTAAGGGTGGAGAGATACAAATAACAGATGCTTTGCTTACATTAGCAAAACAAGGAAAAGTTTTGGCATATAAATTTGAAGGAAAAAGATTTGACTGTGGTAGTATAGATGGTTTTATGGAAGCATCAAAGTACTTTTCTTCAAATTTATTATAAAAATATTATTTTCTGATTGTATCATATTCTAAAGGTATTATAAATTCAAATATATTATTAGATATAGATCTATTTTGTAATATCTTAGAAAATACAATTTTTATATGATTATCCAATTTATCTTTATATGAAATTGATTTTATTTGGTTATTTTTTACATTTATATAATAATCAGTATCATTAAATAATGCTTTATAATTGTTAGGTGATATAAGTTTTGCATTTTTAAATATATCAAAGATATTTATATTCTTTTCTAAATTTGTAATAATAGCTTGCTCTAAATCTGGTTCAATAATTGTAACAATACTTTGTTTTATATAAATATCTTTTTCTATTGGTTCTTTATAATTCCACAAAATAGAAGAGGGGTATTTAATATAAATATTTCCTTTGTATTTTAATATTTTATTTTGTGGATTTGTAATTGTTTGTATAAAATTTGCTTGATATGTTTTTATATCAGATAGTTTAAATCCATATAAATATAAAAGTGTTATAAAAAGTAAAATAACTATTTTCATACAGATCTACTTTTTTTATCTATTAGATCGACAATTAGATCTATTTTTTTATTGTTAAAATCTAATCCTAGTTTTTCTTGTTCTGGTGTTGCAAAAGCAGGTATTCCATTTACTTCTAATACAATATATTGCTCTTTTTCAATATCATAGATAATATCAACTCCACCTATATCAACACCACATATTTTACAAGCCTTTTTAGCTATTTTTATAGCTTCGCTTGGTGCTTCTCTTAAAAATACACTTCCACCACTAGTTACATTTGTACGCCAGTCGTTACCACTTGCTTTTCTACCATAGCAACTTACAAATTTACCATCAACTATATCTATTCTAAAATCTGTATTGTCATATTTGATAAATTTTTCTACATAAAAATATCTTAAATCCATATGATTTAAAAATGGCATTAACATATCAAGACTAGCTTCTGATTCTATTTTTGTAAGTCCTACACCACCCCAACCATCTGTTGGTTTATATACCATTTTATCCCATTTTTTAATAATCTCTTTTAATGCTTGTGTATTATCTCTATGGCATAATTTATAATCTGCTGTTGGAATACCGGCATTTCTTAATACAAATGATGTTTGAAATTTATCTTCTGTTAGGGCAAAAGAATCGTATGAGTTTATCATAGGAACGACTCTATTGAGGGCTTGGTATAAATATGTTTGATACTGTGTTTGTTCACCTGCATTGTAACTAAAAAATAGATCTAATTGATCTACTTTTAAATCTTTATAAAGTATATGTCCATTTTTTGAGACACAATCATGTAATTTAATATCGTTAATAACTTTAATATCTCGTTGTTTTAGTTTTTTTATAATTTTTTTTGCAATTTTATCACCACCACCATTAGTGTAAAGCCACATACCAATTGTTCTGTTTTTTGACATAATAATCTCCTAATAAATAATATCTTTAATATTACTCTTTTTCTCATTAAAATAAAAGATAATTTAAGTATACTTCCAAAAAAAATAAAAAAAGGTTAAAAATGTTTAAAGATTTTATAATAGATGATTTTGAAAATAGTGCAAAACAATTAGAAAAACTTATCGTTAATAATAAGAAAGAGTTAGATAATATATTAAAACAAGATAAAAAAACTTATGCAAATTTTGTAGTTCCTTATCAGAAACTTTCATTAAAATTAGAAGAGTTTATAACACCAATTTTTCATCTTGATAGTGTAAAAAATACAAAATTGACACAACAAGTGCATAATGAGTGTTTACCTTTAATCTCCATTTATTCTTCACAATTAATGTCAAATGAAAAGATTTATAGTGCTTTTAAAGATATACAGTTAAATGAAAATAGCTCTTTAAATATAGAACAACAAAAAGTTTTAGAAAATGAGATAAGAGAGTTTGAGCTTGGAGGTTGTGGGCTAGATAAGCAGAAGAAAAAAGAGTTAGAAAATATTAATTTAAGATTAAGTGAACTATCACAATCATTTTCTCAAAATGTACTAGATGCAACAAACTCTTGGGAGATGATTTTAGATAATAAAGAGGATATAAAAGAGATACCTAAATCAGATCTTCAAAATGCTATGTATATAGATAAAGACCAAAAAGAGAAATACAGATTTACACTTCAGATCCCATCTTATTTAGCATATATTACTTATGGTTCAAATAGAGAAAAAAGGGAAGAGATCTATAAGGCATATAGTACAAGAGCTCCTCAAAATGAGCAATTAATAGAAGAGATATTAAATTTAAGAGAAAAAGAAGCACTTTTATTGGGCTTTAAGAATTATACACAACTTTCACTTGCAACAAAAATGGCAAATGAGGAACAAGAGGTTATAAATTTTTTGTATGATATATCAAAATATGCAAAACCTAAAGCAAAACAAGAGTTGCAAGAGCTAAAAGAGTTTGCTTATAAATTAGATGGGGTTAAAGAGTTGAAAAGTTATGATATTGCATATTATAGTCAAAAACTAAAAGAGAAAAATTATGATATAGATGAAGAATACTATAAACCATATTTTGAACAATCAAAAGTTGTAGAGGGATTATTTGAATTTTTAAATAAATTTTTAGATATAACGATTATTAAGAGTAATACACCTGCTTGGGATGAAAAAGTAAAAGTGTATAATATAAATGAAAACAATAAAACAATAGCACGACTTTACCTTGATTTAGAGGTTAGAGATGATAAGAAAAGTGGTGCTTGGATGAATAATTGGCATACACATTGTATAATGGATAATGAAGAAAAATTAGCAACAGCTTTTGTAGTGTGTAATTTTTCTCCATCTACACAATCTAACCCATCTTTATTAAGACATGATGATATAGTAACATTATTCCATGAGATGGGACATGCACTGCATCATCTTCTAAGTGATGTGAAAGAACCATTTGTAAGTGGTATAAACGGGGTTAAATGGGATACAGTAGAGTTTCCATCACAATTTTTGGAATATTTTGCATATGATAAAGATATACTACAAATGTTTGCAAAACATTATAAAACAAATAAGATTTTAGATGATGATTCTATTGAGAAATTAATAGTTGCTAGAAATTTTCAATCATCACTTACAACACTTAGACAAATAGAGTTTGCATTGTTTGATTTTAAACTACATCAACACTTATACAATACAAATGAAGTACAAATATTATTAGATACTATACGAGATGAAATAGCAGTAGTTAAACCACCTAGATATAATAAATTCCAAAATAGTTTTAGCCATATTTTTGCAGGTGGGTATGCTGCTGGATATTATAGTTATAAGTGGGCGGAGGTTTTAAGTGCAAGTGGATTTGATCTGTTTAGAGAAAAAGGTGTATTAAATACTACATTATCTTCAAAATATAAAGAGTTTATATTAAAAAAAGGTGGTAGTGTTGATATGGATAAATTATTTATAAAATTTGCAAATAAAACACCAAATATTGAAGCTCTTTTAAAAATTGATGGAATTATCAGTTAACTTTTGTTAAAATTCCAGTAATATTAAGATAACAACAAAAAATAGGAGTATAAAACATGACAAAAACAAATACAGTAGAGCAATTAAGCCAGGCATTAAATCAATTATTAGATGCATATGAGATCTTACGAGATGAGAATAAAAAATTAAAAGAAAATGTAGAAGAGTTAGAGTTGCAAAATGAAGATTATCAAGAACAATTAGCTAAATTAAATGATACTACAACTCATCATAAACTAGAGATGAATGATATGTTAAGTAAAATTGAAGGTATTTTATCAAGCAAGCCTATAGAAACAACAGAAACAGTAGAAAAAACACAAAACAAAGAAGAAGAGACACCAGTAGTAAAAGATCAACAACAAACTACTATAGATATTAGTGAAGAAACACAAGAGGAAGAAACACTGTCGCACTCTACAGGATTAGATCTAGGAAGAATGCAATCGTTATTAAATGATTATAAATAATTAGTTTTGATTGTACAATTAGATAATAATTTACTATATACAACATTTGATTCAAGCTCTTTTGATGAATTTGAATCAAATATTCAAAATATGGCACCATCTATGGTTGAGTATTATTTAACTGATCTATCATCAAATAATACTTTAGATGAATCTGCATATATTAATAGATCCAATATTCAACAAACTGTTTTTATAGATGAATTTTTAGTTCATCTTGATTATAATAATGATATATATTTAGAAGTTATTAAGAAAGAAAGTGAATACGAT
>JAMOPZ010000485.1 GCA_027064245.1 Campylobacterales bacterium | reverse complement strand
CCATACTTGAACTTTTTTGTAGTAAAATTGCTATTGTGATAACAATAGCTAAGACAAACTGTACTATTATTAGTGTTGATGCCATTTGTAACCTTTATTTTTAAATATCTTCGCATTTTATCTTAATTTTGATTAAAAAGTGCTAAAGTGTAGACTATTTAATTTTAGATTTAAGATATAAAAGTGCAGGAAGCAATAGTAGATCTGCTAATATAGCCATAAACATAGCTAATACAATTAATAATCCAAAATAAATTGTAGGTATAAAATTTGATAAAACCAATAGTATAAAACCAACTATAATAATAGTAGATGTATAAAACATAGCTTTTCCAATACTTTTATGGCTATTTATAATAGCTTCTTTAATATTATTGTGTAGTTTCATCTCATAATTAAATCTATGAATATAGTGTATTGTATCATCAACAGCAATCCCCATACTAATAGCAGCTATTGTTATAGTCATCATATCAAGAGGTATATTATTGTACCCCATAAAAGCAAATATAACTCCAACAGGAATAATATTTGCAATCATAGCAACAGTAGCAATGGTAAAATCTCTAAATAAAATTAAAAACATCATAAAAAGTAATATTACTGTTAATCCTAGAGTTTCAATTTGAGATTGAAATAGAGATTGAAGAAGATTATCATATATTACTAAAAGATTTGTTATATTAAAAGTTGCATAATTTTTATCTATAATTTTTAATAGATCTGATCGTATAGTCTTAATAAGCTTATTTCTATTTAACCCTTTTTTAGAATCAATCACCCTAGTACTTACTCTTAGTTGATTTTTTTCTATATTTATATAAGGTGATAATATTACACTTTTATATTTTGAAGGTAGTTTTTTGTATAAAAGAGATAATGTTAATCCATCTAAATCTTTACCATTGTTTAAAATTTTACCAATTTTACCAATTGTTGCAAGTGATAATACTTTTCCAATACCATTTTGTTTTTCTAAATAGTTATGCACTTTAGTAATAAGTGCCATTTTAGTAGGGGTAAACCAATAATCTTCATTTGACTTATCATCACTAAATTCATCATCAAATTCATCCATCATATCTGTATCATCATCAGAAACAATATCAATATTTTTTATATTATTACTATTATCTTTAAATGTGATAATTATATCAAGAGGAGTAGTACCACCTAGATTTTGATCTATTAGTTTCATCCCTTTGTATATCTCTGTATTATGTTTAAAATAATCTATAAAACTATTTTCAACTTTAAGCTTCATAGCACCACTTATAGCTAATATAGCTAATATTATAGATATTGCAATTATTGTTTTATAATATTTAAAAATAATATGTGGTAAAGATGCTGTAAAACTTTTTGCATGGGAATTTTGTTTGTTATCTTCTGTAGTATTTAAAAAAGACAATACTAATGGAAATAAAATAAAAGTAGTAATTAAAGATATAATTATACCAAAACTCATCATATAACCAAAGTTAATAACAGGTAAAATACTACTAAAAATTAGTGAACTAAATCCAACAACAGTAGTTAAAACTACAAAAAATGATGGTTTTGCCATAGAAGTTACTGTTAAAAGGAGAAGCTCTTTTTGTGTATGAGTTTTATTTTTTTCTTGTAATTCTTGATATTTAACTATTAGATGCACTACTAAAGATAGGTTCATAATAAGTTGTAAAGATATAAAATTTGATGATATTATAGTGATTTGCCAATCAAATAATCCTAAAAATCCACTAGCTATTACAATAGATACAGTACATATAAAAAGAGGTAATATTACCCATCTTATTTTTCTAAATAAAATAGCAAGTATAATAATCAGTAATATAATAATAGAAGATCCAAAAATTTTAATATCATGTTTTACAAACTCTACTAAATCATCAGCTATCATGGGTGTTCCACCAAGATATAGTGTAATGTCTTTATGGTTTGACGAGAACTGTTTTATAATTTTTCTTATTTTTACTATATTTTGATGATTTTGTTCTCTTAAAATATCTTTGCTTAAAGTTGTGTTATCTTTTTTAAGATTTAAAACAATAGCAGTTGTTTTAAGATCATGACTTACTAAATTATCTTTATAAATAGGACTTGTTAAAAACTCTTTTTTTACTAAAGATTTATCTATATTTTTATCCAATAGTGTCAAAACACCATCTACTAAAGAAGCTAATGGTTTAGGTGGTGATTGAAGTAGTGGTATATTTGTAATATTTGTAATAGTATCTATTTTTTTAATATTTTTTTTTAATATTTTTGATAATTTTATAATATTTGTTAGATTATTATTTTCTAAAATAGATTTTTTAGAACTATATGTTACTATTAAAAATTCAGGAGCTGTGAATCTTTTTGCTATCTCTCTTGTAAATGCTAGATCTTTATCTCCTTTTAAAAGAAGAGAATCTGCACTTGCATCAATTTTTAGTTTTAATGCAAAAGAACCAATAATTACTGTAAAAATTAATAAAAACCCTAAAATGATTTTAGGGTATTTAAATAATATATTTGAATAAAATTTTTCTAACATTTATATTGATTTTAATTTTGTTAATAATTCTTGTATAGTATGTGATTTTAAAAATTCTTTAAAATCTATAATATCATTTTTTAATATACTAATACCCTCTATAACTACATCATATATAAGCCATTTATATTTACCATCTTTTTGCTTTTTAGGTTTATAAAATTTATAGTTTATACTATATGTTGAATCATCACTTATGATTTTTGTTTTTATAATAATTCTATTTGATTTAACTTTTAGTATATCACTAATTTGTACTTTTTGATTTTTATAATTATCAAGCTTTGAAGAGTAAGATTTTTGCATTCTTTTTATATATAACTTTATAAATTCCTGTTTTTCATAACTGTTAAGAGATCTCCACTGTCTTTTAATACTTAATTTTCCCATAAGTTCAAAATCAAATATACTATTAAGATCTTTGATAATCAAATTATCTCTTGATTGTTTAGTGAGTGTTTTATCTTGTATTATTGTTAAAATATTATTTAATTTTAAATTAAAGTAATGTTTTAAGTCACTTACATCATCTGAATATAGGCTACTTATAAATAGCAACATTATTAATATTATTTTTTTTATCATCTGTTTATCTCCATCTCTCTTTTTTGTTCATAACTATTTTTTAATACCTCATATTTAGATAGTGAACCATCAACCACATTATCATATAGATTTATATTTAATGATGTTTTATTTAATCTATCATATGTCATAACACCTACTGTAGTGTAAGAATTATTGATTATATTGTAGTTTCTATCCGAATTATAAATTGTTGGATCTACAAATCCATCTGGATAAAAACTTATCATATCTCTTAAATTTGAAGGACCAAAAAAAGGTAATACTATATGTGGACCACTACTAACTCCCCAGTATCCTAATGTTTGACCAAAATCCTCTTTTTTAGGTTCTAGATTAAAATATTTTTTTGCAACATCAAAAAAACCTAAGAGTCCTATTGTAGAATTGATCAAAAATCGTTCTGTTTCAATACAAGCATTTTTAATTTTTAGTTGTAAAATATTATTTACAAAATTAATAGGATATTTAAGATTTGAAAAAATATTATTTACCCCTTGTCTTATATCTTGATTTACATTGTTTTTATAAGATATTGCTACAGGTTTCCAAACACTATAATATACTTTATCGTTAAATTGTGTTATTGCAATATTATAAGATTTAAAAGGATCTGATTTTTGTTTTGTTTCAACTTGTATATCATCATTAAACTCATCTAACATATCATCATCTATATTTTCACTAAATAGTGTTGATATAAATATTAATAATATTAAAAATATCTTTTTCATTTTTTAAGCCTTAAAAGTTTTTTTAGTTTTACACACTGTTATTAAAAAACATTGTGTACATTGTGGATTTACAGCTTTGCAAATATATCTACCAAATAACACCATAGCTTGATGAAAAATATGAAGATCATCTTTTAGTTTTTTTACAAGCTGAGCTTCTGTTTGAGTTACATTTTTGCCATCACTTAATCCTAATCTGTGAGACACCCTAAACACATGAGTATCTACAGCCATCAAGTTTGCGCCTTCTAATTCTATTAAAAAAACATTTGCTGTTTTATTACCAACACCTGGAAGTTTCATAAGCTCTTTGGAGTTTTTAGGAATAATACCTTGAAACTCTTCTTCAACTTGTTTTGCCATATTGATTATATTTTTTGCTTTATTATTGAAAAAACTACAACTTTTTAATAAACTTTTAATATCATCTAAATTTGCATTTGCTAACTCTTTTGATGTAGGATATTGTTCAAATAATGGTGGAGTTATTATATTTACCCTTTTATCTGTACATTGTGCAGATAAAATTATAGCAATTAAAAGTTCAAATTCATTAGTATAATTTAATTCAGTTACAGCATTACTATAGTGTTCTATAAATTTTTCTTTTATAAACTCTATATCTTTTTTAGTTGCTTTTTTCATTTGATTGCTTTACTGATTTATTATACTTTATTAGTAGAATATTATCTTTTAATTTGGTTATATTATATTCTTTTATATTTTTATTTACTTTTATTACAAGTCTAAAAAAATTATCTTCTAAGTGTGTACCTAAAATATAAGAATTAAAATACTTATTATCTAAGTTTTTTCTTATAGTATAAAAAGTTAATTTTCCTTTAAAATCAAATACAAATTTTGTATTATCATCACTAATAATTTGTTGTAAAAGTTTATACTCTTTTTTTATCATAAGTTTTATTTGATTATCTTCTAAGATAATACGGATACCTTGTAAAGGATTGTAACTAAATATCTCTGTAGGTTGTAAAATAAGTTTTTCTTTTGTTGTTATAATAGATTTATTAATATCTTTAGGTGTTGTTGTAATATTAAGATCTTTTTTTGTAAGTTCTAAAAATGTTTGTGTCGGTTCAAAAGGATTTTCTCTAGCAACTAAAATTATACTAAATAACATTATAAAAAATATACTTTTCATTATGACCTCTTTTACCAATTACCAATTTCAGGTTCTAAATTTTTTAATTCTAAATATTGTTTCTGTAATTTTGCATTTTCATTTTGCAAATATTTTATTTTATATTGTAGTTTATGTTTTTTTACTACTAAATTTTGATACACCTCATATGAATTTGTTCCAAATAATATA
>JAMOPZ010000484.1 GCA_027064245.1 Campylobacterales bacterium | reverse complement strand
ATAACATAATCTGCATTTTCAACATCACCTGCTGCATATCCACCAATAGTAACACCATATCCAGATACAACAGTTTGAAGACAAAGTGATGCATGATTTAACCAGTTAGAAGAACCAAATGCTTGAAAGAATTGTTTAAATGTATGTTCAGCCATACCTTCACCAGCACAAAATAACATACTAGATCTATTATCTTTCTCTTCATCAAGGATCTTTCCAAGTCCTGGAAATTTATCTGTACCATTTAAAATAGCATCATAAGCTTCATCCCATGTAACTCTTTTAAATTTTCCTTCACCTTTTTCTCCAACTCTAATCATTGGATACTTTAATCTATCTGGATCATATAAAGCTTGAAGTCCTGCATTTCCTCTAGCACAAAGCATATTTCTACTTTTTGGAAACATTGGATTAGGATTTAGTTTTGTAACTACCCCATTTTCAACTCTTGCTAATGCTGCACATTTATTTACACACATTTCACATAATGTTGCTACTTCTTCAGCTTTACTTGTACCTGTTTTTGTTGTAACTGATTCTGGTGCATGACCACTTGTACTGTGACCACTACCATGTTCACTTGAAAACAGATTAGTAGCAGCTGTACCACCAAGTACAGTCATCGCAACAGTTCCTTGAAGAAACTTTCGTCTTGAAATTTCTACTTCCATAAACACTCCCTTTATTTTATTTTGATATATAATTTAAGTATATAATAAAATTAATATTTACTTATACCTAAAATATAGTTATAGTATTTTAATATAATTTATCTTATATGAACTTTAACTATAACTTATTTAAGTAATAATTCACTATTATATTATAAGTATTTATTATATAAGATATGGATTTTGGTAATTAATATTTCAATTTTATTAAATAAAATTGAAATATTAAAATAAGATAAGAATTATAGTTTTAATTTTCCTATATCTTTTTTAGGATAAGCAAGAGCTATTATACTTAGTACTACAATAGTTATGATATAAACCCACATAGGAATAGGCACTGGATCTCCTGTTGCATATGAGTGCATACCACTTAGATAGAAATTTACTCCAAAATATGTCATTAATATTGAAGCAAATGCTAAAGTAGATAAGGCACTAAATATATAAGGGGTATTTAATTTTGGTATCATTCGTACATGCAATACAAATGCATATACGATAATAGACACCCAAGCCCAAGTCTCTTTTGGATCCCATCCCCAATATCGACCCCAAGATTCATTTGCCCAAACACCACCTATAAAGTTACCAACAACCAACATAGCAATTCCTAAAATTAATGCTGCTTCATTTATAGCTGTTATATGTTTGATTGTTTGATCAATATGTTGATTTTTACCATCTCTAAAAATAAATAGTAACAGTGACATAAAACCTAACATTGCCCCAATTGCTAAAAATCCATAAGAACCTGTAATAATAGATACATGAATTGTAAGCCAATATGATTTAAGTACTGGTACTAAATTTGTAATTTGAGGGTCTATTCCACTTAAGTGAGCTGTAAACATAAAAACCCCAGCCATAACAACTGTTGCACTTAAAGCCATAAGAGACTTTCTAAAGAAAAACAATCCAGCAAACATAGCAGACCATGCTATATACACTAAAGATTCATAAGTATTACTCCATGGTGCATGTCCACTTATATACCATCTCATTCCCATAGCAAATGTTTGTATGGCAAATAAAATTGCCAAAATTATAAATATAGAACTATTTACTTTTTTTGAAGACCATTTTTTATTAAAAACTGTTAAAAATGATATAATAAATAATATAAAACCTAAACTTACATAAGCTATTGTAATTTTTGGAAAAATTCCTAATTTATTAAATAATATCTCATTATCAACTCTACTTTTAGATGGAGTTACCCCTACACCTGCTTTTTGTTGATATTGAGTTATAATATCTATAAATTTATCAGCTTCTTTATAGTTTTCTTCTATTACACTATTTATCAATCCTCGTATCATAATTTGAACTGCATTTTTACTTTGATCATCAAATTTTGACATAGCATCAAGAGGATTGTACCATTTATGAGATGGATCAGCAGGTTTTGGAAAAATTTTAAACATATTTCCAAAATATACAGAATAGATAATATTTAATCTTTCATCAATTTTTAAAAGATCATTCTCAAAAGTTCCTCTTTTATTTGGTGGTGTTGCATTTGCTTTTTCTACGAAATCACCAAGTTTATATTTATTGTTAATAAAAATTTCAGAAAATGCTATATATTTTCTTCCCTTATCTATACCTAAAATCTTTTTTAATTTTGGAGTTTTTATTTTGATCATTTTGATATTTCTCCAAATCTCAGGACGACTTAACATACCTAAAATAATTTGATTTGGATTCATACCTAAAAAAGTACTTTTTCTTGAAACTTTATTTAAAATTTCTCTATTTAATGTATCAAGAGGTTTCATACGACCCATACCAGATTGAGTTACTAGATGACCAAATTTATCTGCAGTAACAACTGAATCTTTTTTAAATTTTTCTAAATATTGCACAATATCTACAGTTTTTGTTTTAACAGCACTATTGTCTTGTGCTTTTAAACTACTATTTAATGTTGCAAAAAGTAAAGATACTATTAAAATAGAGTTAAACTGTTTTATATATTTTGTAAGTTTTGCAAATCTTGATTTTTTATCAAACATATTCATAATAAGTCCTATTGCTAAAAGTAAATATCCTATATATGTAGGCCATTTACCAGGGTCGTTATTTACAGAAAGTACAGTTCCTGTTTCATCTGGATCATAAGAACTTTGATAAAACCTATAACTTCCATAAGTTAATATATGATTCATATATATTCTAAAAT
Source organism: Campylobacterales bacterium (assembly GCA_027064245.1). Taxonomy (GTDB): domain Bacteria; phylum Campylobacterota; class Campylobacteria; order Campylobacterales; family Arcobacteraceae; genus JAIOSF01. The sequence continues at coordinate 2,362 of JAMOPZ010000484.1, read as the reverse complement.
CAAACTTAACATCATTTTTAGGATCTATTAAAGTCACCTCTGATGCATAAGATGATGGTGCCATACTTCCTGGATATCTTTGTAGTTGAAAATCTTTTAAATATATATAAAAAGGTAGTGTTAAAGTTTTTGAACCATACTCAATATAAACTTCAGTTTTACCAAAAAATTTATCCTCACCTATACCTTTCATACCTCGTCTACCCACAAGTTTAAATTGTTTTGTAATATCTCCTATAGTTACACTTGTTTTTAATATACCCATTTGGGCATTACCTTTTTTAGAATAAATATATTTATCTAATTTTATATTTAGTGTTTTTGATCCAAAATCTATATTATAAGAGAAATATTTTGTATATAAAGCACTAAGATCAAATTGATACTCTTTATAGTATGTTTTACCACCATCTTTTACTGTAATTTGTAGGTACGGCTCACCAGATATCATACGATTTTCTTTTTGCCCCTCTTTTATATGAATAATCCCTTCATACCCTACATATCTAGTAAGTGCAGCACCTAAAAGCATAATAGCAAATGCACTATGAAAAATAAATTTAGCTTTTTGTCGCCACATTTTTCTTCTATACATAATTCCTAAAAGATTGATAATAGATAGTGTTAAAACTACTTCATACCAAAGATTGTTATATACAAGTACTCTAGCTGTTGATGTTCCATAATCATTTTCCATAAAAGTAGCAATAGCAGCTCCAGCTCCAAGTAGAGCAAACAATATCAACATAGTATATGTTGAAAATAAAATATTTAATATTTTTTTCATCAATGACCTTTTTTTTAATTACTATGATCTATAATTACAAGATCATATTTTTCTTTTTTTACTACTAAAGCTTTATTGTTTACAGGAGGATTTAAAATAGTTTTATATTCTGATATCTCAACCTCTAAAGAGTTTATTTTTGTTTCTAAATCAAGTATTTTACTCACTCCTGCTAAATTAATACCAAGTTCTCTAGTAAGATGTAAAATATTTTTTATAAAATCAATATTTTCTTGAGAATAAAGTCTTATTTTACCATTTGTCCTACTAGGAGTTACTAAACCCTCTCTTTCATACTGTCTTAATGTTTGAGGGTGAATATTTAATATTTTTGCAACCTCACTTATAAGATAAATAGGTTCACAATATGCTTTTGAGTATGACATAATTATACCCCTTTTGGTAATTTTTCTTCTAACATTGTAACTAATGCAGGATCAAGATCTTCTATTTTTGGTAAAATTATATTTGCTTTTAGATACAAAGTTCCTTTTTGTTTTGTTTTTCTATTTAATACACCCATCTCTTTTACTCTAAATTTTTGATTTTGTTTTGTATTTTTTGGTACTTTTAGTGTTATAGTTTTTTCTAATGTTTCTATTTGAACTTTACCACCAAAAAGTGCAGTATGAAGTGCTATATCAAATGATTTTATAAGATTATCATCATCTCTTGTATATTCATCACTATCCTCTACATTTAAAGTTATAATAAGATCTCCTCTTGGATGACCTTGAGCAGATCTACCTTTACCTTTTGCTCTGATTTTTTGACCATCTTTTATACCTTGAGGTATTTTAATATCAAATGTTTCTCCATTTATAGATATATTTTTTTTACCACCTAGTATAGCTGTTTTAAAGTCTATACTAAGAGATGCACTTATATCTAAATCTGGAGTAAAACCACCACCAAAGCCACTATTTCCCCCAAAGCCACCAGAGAAACCACCAGCTCCTCCAAAACCACCACCTTGACCAAACATTTGTCTTAAAATATCATTAATATCAACACCAGAGCCTTGACCTTGTGCAAAATCATGAAAATTTTGTCCACCAAACATAGAATCACCGTGCATATCATATTGAGATTTTTTTTGTTCATCCCCTAATACTTCGTATGCTGCATTTATCTCTTTAAATTTCTCTTCAGCTTCTGCTGTTTTGTTGATATCTGGATGGTATTTTTTTGCTAAATTTCTATAAGCTTTTTTTATCTCAGATGCAGTAGCATTTTCACTTACACCTAGTGTATCGTATAAACTTTTTGACATATTTTCTCCTTAATATAATTTTATATTTTTAAAATTGGATGAAATTATATCATAAAGTTGAGTCTATGTCAATCAAGGTTTAAATTATTAGAATATTTTAGACTATAAAAAGATTGAAATTTTTCAATCTTTTTATAAAGAGTAGAAACTCTAATTTAATACTATTTAGAGTTATAAGATTATTATAGTTTGTTAATTGAGATACTTTATATAATCTCAATAATATCAAACTATATATTTACATAGTTCCTGCAAGAGCCTTTGCTAAACCTTTTTCTAAAAATGGTCTAGCTTGTTCAAAA
>JAMOPZ010000483.1 GCA_027064245.1 Campylobacterales bacterium | reverse complement strand
CGGATGCTGGGTTCGAACCAGCGACCAAATGATTAACAGTCATCTACTCTACCGCTGAGCTAATCCGGAATATATTTTAAGTTCGTGGAATTATAGTAAAACGAACAATAAATGTCAATTAATTATATCTTAAAATATAAAACTAATATATAGTCAATAATTTATATCTAATAGAAATTTTAAGAATTACAAAATAACTATATTTATATCTTTATTAAACCAAAAATATAACTGTTTTATCACATTTATTTTAATAATCTTGTAAAATAGTTTAGTATCATCTTTTAGTAATTCTAAAACTCGTTTAACTGTAACACACGAAGAGATATCCATATCTACATATTGTTGAAGTTTTATAAAATCAATAGAACCAAATCTATTATGTGTATTTTTAAATCCTTGAGAAATTTTTACTGCTTTTGCTATACCACATACTAAAGTGATATTTTTAAAATCTTTTTTAATAGCTAAATATATCCCATCATATATAAAATTACCTATTTCTATAATGTAACTATTATTAAAAAGGTCATTTGCTTTTTTTAAAGAGTTATTTCCAAGTGTAAAAACTACACTATTGTATCCATTTATTTTTGCAAAATTTAATTCTGTTTCTATACTATTTATATAAGCAGTCGAACTAATAGGTTTTACCCATCCTTTTGTCCCTAAAATACTAATACCACCTATTACTCCTACTTTACTATTAGCTGTTTGTTTTGATATCTCTTGTCCATTTGTAACACAAATAGTACAATATATAGTTTGAGAAACTTGAAGGTGTTTATTAAATATAATATTTTGTATACTCTGTAAAGGAATAGGATTTATAGCAGGATAATTTTTTGGTGGTTTTATACCATCTTTTGTAGCAACTCCTACTCCTTCTCCTGCATAAAGTTCAAGTGTTATGCTACTAGATTTTATAATATAAGGCTTTTGAAATATTGGATTAAAAGATAATTCATCTTTATAAAAAGAGATCATAACTACTATTTCACACCCTTTTGTAACATCAAGGTCATCATTATCACTTTTTATTGTTTTAGCAATAGATAATTTTTTTGTAGATAAAAAATTATCTATTGCACTTTTAAAAGCAAAAGAGGTATGAACTCCTGTAGTATAACCTTTTTTTAACATACAAAAAACTAAAACTCTATAAAAAAGCCATTATCTTTTATGATCTTTGTAAATTTTGCTAAATCTTTTTTCAGTACTATTACTCTATATCCTGAAGCTTTTATTATAAGCTCTTGGATTTTTTTATTTGTTAAAAATAAACTTAAAAGTTTTTTATTATTATTTAGCTGAATAACAACCTCATCATTATTTGATTTTAAAGAGTTGCTATTGTTAATTATATTGTCAAAAAAATCTTTAAATACTTTTGGTGGATTTTGTTCAATATTTTTATAAAAACTATCTATTTTTAACTCTAAAGCTTTTATATTTTTGCAATCTTTAAAAATCTTTGTATAATCTAATGTATATCTACTACTATCTAATTGAGTACAAAAATTATCAAGTTTTGCTATAGTTACACTATCAGTTTTATCTACAGTTATTATTGGTTTGTATTGATCAAATTTTATTTTTTGCTTATCTTTTTTAACCTCTTCTACAATATACTCATCTTTTACACCTATAGTATAAAGACCTAAATTTGTAAATTTAATATATTTTAATCCATCCCATACACTTATATACTCTTCATTTTTTGCATTTATATTTTCATATATAGTTTTAGGATCATTATATTTTAACTCCAATATACCTAAAGCTCCAAGATAAAATAACATAGCTTTTATAATTGGTTCAAAAACTATTTGATTATAATAATCTTTTGCATAAAAAATTTTAGGAAAATACATACCCTCCTCTTGGTCACCATCTAGTTTATACTCTTTTGTTTTATATTTTGATTCTAAATGAAATTCTAATTTTCTATATCTACAAAAATTCATAATATTTTCTACATCTACCCAGCTATTATGTGGTAACTGATTTATAATATATTTTATTGTATCAAAAAGTGAATTTTCAGAACTATAATAATCATCAAATCTAACTTTCTTTAAATGTGATGCAAAAATTCTACTTATATAAAATGGTAATTCATTATTTAATTGCAATAAAATAAAACTTTTTAAAGTTTCAAGAGCAGTAGTATTAAACTTTTTATTATGTATATAATAGTAATAAAAACTTCTAGTTAACATATCTGTTGCTAGTTTATCTATCTTTTTTATACTATAAAATTCATTAATACTTGAAGTTGAATATAACATATTTAATGTTTTTGCCAATGGCTTTTCATTTGTCTTACCAAATTGTACTAAATTATTCTTTAATAATTGTTCTATAGTAATAATAAAGTTAAAAATATTTTTTTCATTATTGTAACTATATTTGGTAACCACTAATTTTTCTACACTTTGTATATAAAAATCATTTGGCAATGGAAACAACAATCTTAAAATCTCTTTTATAGATGGTTTTATAAAGAGTATATCATCATCAAGACCTGTAAAATTATAATATGTATAATGGGTAATTAAACTTAAATTTCCATCAAGATTATATTCCCATGTACCATAGTTATCCTTATTTTGATAATAAAGATTTAAATTATAAGTTTCATTATACACACTTCCATCTACTTCATTTTGATCCCATATAAGTATTTTATATAGTAAAGATGATTTTTTTGACATTGATAGTTTATTATAAAATCTTATTCTAAATTCATTTCGTGATAAAAGAGAAAAGAACAATCCTTCATACATAGTCTTTGTAGCTTTATATCTATGTGCTTTTGTACCTACAAAAGATGGTATAGGCATTAAAATATCTGTAGTGATCAACTCATCACTAAAATCCAATAACTCTTCAAAATCTTTTTTTGTTAAATCTGACAACAATAATGATAATTGTTTTTGTGTAAAACTTAGAAATTTCATTTTAAAATACTTTCATCTTTATTTGTTCAAAATTATTTAGATCTTTATTCTCTTTTAATGCCAAAAATAGTTCTTCCCATTTAGCAGTATCATAAATATGTGTAGCATTTAACCAAATGCCATTGTTTGGCTCATAGCCATTTGCTTTTGTATTTTCATTTATCTGTACTACTTGCTTATATCTGCATGCACCTTGACAAAGTGATCTACTTATTTTTATCCTTTGTTCTCCTGTTTCAAGATTTAAATTTTTTATAATTTGTCTTAACTCTTTTGCCTTATCTTTTACTTTTGATACACCTTTACATCGTTTATCTTCACATACATACAATAAAGTTTTATAGTGCATAATAGGCCTGTTTGGATCTAATTGTTTTGGTTTGCACTCATAACCATCTACTACTTCACTACCCATTATATTCATTTTTTTATCTATCATTTTATCTATTTTACTCTTTAATTAATTTATCTAAATAATATCCAGTATAACTTTTAGTTTTTTTATGATTTTGGGCTAACTCTTTTGGATTTCCCATAGCTATTACATCTCCACCTTTTGCTCCACCTTCTAATCCCATATCTATGATATAATCTGCATTTTTAATAACATCAAGATTATGCTCAATTACCAGTACACTATTTCCAAGATCAACTAGATGATGAAGTACTTTAGTTAGCCTATCTACATCTGCAAAATGAAGTCCAGTAGTAGGCTCATCTAAAATATAAAGTGTATTTCCTGTATCTTTTTTACTTAGCTCTTTACTTAGCTTGATCCTTTGGGCTTCTCCTCCACTTAGAGTAGTTGCATTTTGCCCTAAAGTGATATATCCTAATCCCACATCTAAAAGTGTTTTTAATTTTTGTTCTAATTTTGGTACTTTTTTAAAAAACTCATAAGCTTCCTCTACTGCCATATTTAAAACTTCACTTATATTTTTACCCTTATAAAGTATCTCTAGGGTTTGAGTATTGTATCTTGCACCTTTACAATCTTCACATTTGACCATAATATCTGGTAAAAAATGCATCTCTATTTTTATCTCACCTTCACCTTGACACTTCTCACATCTTCCACCTTTTACATTAAAACTAAATCGTCCTATTGCATAACCTCGCAATTGTGCCTCTTTTGTTTGAGAAAAAAGTTTTCTTATTTCATCCATAAGTCCTGTATATGTTGCTGGATTTGATCTTGGAGTTCTACCTATTGGTGATTGGTCAAGATATATCACTTTATCTAGTTTTTCAAGACCATCTATACTTACCCCATCTACTTTAGTTACTTTTTTCGCATGATTTAATAACTCTTTTGCAACAGGAAGCAAAGTATGTAGTATCAAAGAGCTTTTTCCACTTCCACTAACTCCTGTTATTGCACATAAATTTTTTAGAGGAATTTTTACATCAAGATCTTTGATATTATTTAAATTTACATTTTTTATCTCTATAAAATCCTCTTGAGGTCTGCCTTTATAGTAATCTATCTTTTTAGTTCCATTTAGATACTGTGCAGTTAAAGTTTTACTTTTTAAAAGTTGTTTTAATGTACCACTAAATACCACCTCTCCACCAAATTTTCCTGCATTTGGACCAATATCTACTATAAAATCAGCTGCTTCCATAGTCTCTTGATCATGTTCTACAACTATAACTGTATTTCCTTTATCTCTTAAGGCTTGTAAAGTTTTGATTAACTTACTTGTATCTCTTTCATGTAATCCAATAGATGGTTCATCTAACACATACATAACTCCAGTTAGCCCTGAGCCTATTTGTGAAGCTACTCTAATACGCTGTGCTTCTCCACCACTAATAGTTCTTGCATCTCTTCCTAAAGTGATATATCCAAGTCCTACATCAAAAAGAAAAAATACTCTATCTCGTATCTCTTTTAAAATAGGAGTTGAGATAAGTTTATTTTTATCACTTAGATAACTAAAGTTTTGTTCATCTTGAAAAAATTTATGGGTATCTTCTATTGGCATATCTAAAATTGTAGCTATATTTACATTTGCTACTTTTACTGCAAGAGATGAAGCTTTTAGTCTGTGTCCACCACAACTATCACACACTTTTTCTGTCATAAAAGATTCCATATCTTTTTCATCTTTTACCATATTGTATGCTATTTTTACTATACCTTCCCAAGGTCGTTTTAATTTATGCTTTTTCCAAGTAAATATAGCTTCTTCTACATCTCCATTTAGTATTTTCCCTTTTTGATGAGCCTCAAGATCTTTAAAAGGTATATCTGTAGGTATATTAGCATTCTTACAATATCCCATAAGCATC
>JAMOPZ010000482.1 GCA_027064245.1 Campylobacterales bacterium | reverse complement strand
GGGTATATATAAAAAGTAATATTATTAAAATATAAAGTATTAAAGTACCTGTTATATTTTTACTATCATATAATTTTAATGCAGATCCAAATGATTTTTTTATACTTATTCCTAAAAGATTTAAACTTACTAATTCATCTAAAAGAAGATGTATAATAATACCAAAAAATATAAAAAAACCAGCAAGTGTAGCAAAACGGATATTAAAATTTAAAAAATTATAAAATAATATTATTGTGGTTTGTGCCAAAAATATTCCCATAGGTATGGAGTGAAATATACCTCTATGTACAGTAAGTGATGTAAAAGTTCTAAAAATACCATAATAAAATATTAATGAACTAATAATCCAACCTAAAAGTAATTGAAAAAGTGAGAAATGATCATCTAACAATAGTAAAATAAAAAGTGAGAATGTTATAGAAAATATCTTAAATGCAATTTGAATGGGTTTGGAATTATCAGAATCTAAATCAGGCATAATTCCACCAATTAATCCTACTCCTAAGAGTACAAATAGCTCAGTGGTACTAACCATACCAGATGTAGCAAGAGGTATAAGAGTAACTCCACTTACTATTACAGATATACTTAAGTGTTGCTCAAAAGATGCCATTATAAAAGTAAGTTCTTTACTCTTTCTACCTCATTTTGTAGATATTTTAAATTTTTTGTATTTTCTATTATATATGTAGCTAAAGGTTTTTTATCTTCTATATTTAGTTGATTATTTAGTTTTTGTATAGCTTCTGTTTTTGTGCAGTTATCTCTTTTTATTACCCTTTTTATCTGTATATCTCTTGGAGCATATACTAAAATAGATTTTTCTATAGGATAATTTTGTTTTTCAAAAAAAAGTGGTATCTCTATAAGATATGGTTTTTTTTGCTCTTCAAATACCTTTGCTTTTTTTATAATTTGTTCTTTTATTAACGGATGGATAAAATTTTCTAATTTTTCTTTCTCATTACTATTAGAAAAAATAAGTTTACCTAACTCTTTTCTTAAAACTTTTTTATTTTTGACATATTGTTCACCAAATAGTTCAGATATAGTGTAAGTATTTTGATCTAAAATAGTATGTGCTATCTTATCCGCATCTATTGTAAGAAACCCATACAAAGAAAATAAAGATGCTACAGTACTTTTACCTGTAGCAATACCACCACTTAAAGCTATAGCATACTTAAACATAATTTATCTTTTTGCAATACCTGTTAAAGCTTTTGTTATATAAGTAGGAAAAACAAAAGCAGCATTATGTAACTCTGTATTATAATAGTTACAATCTTCAAGCATATCAGATACTTGTAATACAATATTTGCTTGTGGATGAAACTTTTTTGATGCAAATATAAGTGTAGTATGTCCAAAACTAAATGGCATAGTTATCCAAAATCTATTTGCAATTAATTTTAAATTTTCTTTAAAACTTTCAATATCTTTTCTTACTCCTATACTTTGTGTACATAGTATCCCTTTTGATGGTTCTAATAATCTATCTAAAAGTATAAGCTCCTCTTGAGATTTTACTTGTTTGTTATATAGTATAATATCAAATGTATCATCTATATTTAATTCATTTGTATATACCACCTCTTCAATTTTATGTTTATCTATTTCTATTTCAAACTCTTCTGAGATCTCACCTACAATTAAAACTTTTTTAATATTATTGTGTGAGCATAAAGGAATATGTGTCATCATCTCATCATATGCAAAATTTTTATTATCTATAGTTGCCATGGGTTATTTACCTTTAATATTTTTTAGGTATAATAGCAAAAAAATTTTAAATCTAAGTAATAAAACAATTATAATTGGGAGAAACAATATGAATACATATGATAAAATAAGAAAATTTTGTAGAATATTTAGACTTATTCTAGGATCTGTTGCACTAATAGCTGGATTTTTCTTTACAGGTGAAGAACAATTCTATAACTTTTGGTTTGCATTAGGTATTTTACCACTTGGAGCTGCTATTGCTAACTTTTGCCCACTGTGTTTGATTACAAAGAAATGTTCAGTATAAAATATGCAACCAACTAAAAGTAATATTTTAGATTATTTATTAAATATAAAAGATGAATTTAGATTATTGGGTATTGAACAAATTGCATTATTTGGAAGTTATGCTACAAATAATGCAAATATCTATAGTGATATAGATATTGCTATAAAAAAACAAACAAAATATTTAAGAAACTATTCTGCTTATGATTATTTTGACACTATAAATTCTATAAAATATAATTTAAAGAATAAGTTTCATAAAAATATTGATATTCTTGATCTTGATAGCAATTCACCTTTTTTAAAAGATATAAAAAAAGAGTTGATTTATGTATAATAAAAGAGCATTATCAAGAGTAAAATTAATATTAACAAAAATTAATTTTATAGAAAATATAGTGAATAATAAAAGTAGTATTATAAAAGCACTTGAAGATGAGCAAAACTCAAGGGCTGCAATTTTAATGCATCTTACATCTATGGCAGAACAATTTGATAAATTGATTCAAAATGGTGAGATAGAGATCTTATCTTACTTTAAAAAAGAGGATATAAAAGGTAGCTATGAGTTAAGAAACTTTATAGCACATGATTATGAAGGTGTTGATCTTTTTATAGTAGAAAATGTTATTGAACAAAGGTTACCTATTATAAAACAATCTGTTTTAAATATATTAGAAAGTGAGTAAAAAATGGAAAATAAAATAAGTTATAAAGATGCAGGAGTAGATATAGATGCAGGGAATAGTTTTGTAAACAATATAAAACCTCATGTAAAATCTACATTTATCCCTGGTGTATTAGGTGGTATTGGCTCTTTTGCTGGAGCTTTTGAATTACCAAGTGGCTATAAAGAACCTGTAATATTAGCAGGAACTGATGGGGTAGGAACTAAATTAAAATTAGCAATAGATAGTAAGAAGTTTGATACTGTTGGGATTGATCTTGTTGCTATGTGTTCAAATGATTTAATTTGTAATTTTGGTGAACCACTATTTTTCCTAGATTATTATGCAACAGCAAAACTTGAAGTTGAAGAAGCAAGTGAAGTGGTAAAAGGTATAGCACAAGGTTGTATAAGAAGCCAGTGTGCCCTAATAGGTGGAGAAACTGCAGAGATGCCAGGTATGTACAAAGAGGGTGATTTTGATCTTGCTGGTTTTTGTGTAGGTATAGCTGAAAAATCACAAATGGATAGAGTAAGTCGTGTAAAAGAGGGAGATACTCTTATAGCACTTCCAAGCTCAGGTATTCATTCAAACGGTTTTAGCTTGGTGCGAAAACTACTATTTGATAAGTTGGGTATGAAATTTGAAGATCAGTTTAATGGAAAACCACTTATTGATACACTTCTTGAACCTACAAGAATATATGTAAAAGAGTTCAAAGAAAATAAAGATTCTATAAATGCACTAGCACATATAACAGGTGGTGGAATAGTAGAAAATCTTCCAAGGGTACTTCCAGATAATTTAAGAGCAAAAGTATATAAAGATAAAATAAAAGTATTACCTATCTTTGAACTTATGAGTAAGCATGTAGAAGAATCTGAGATGTATAGAGCTTTTAATATGGGTGTTGGTATGATATTTGTAGTAGATAATTCAAATGTTGATAAAGTTTTATCAAATACAGATGGTTATATCATAGGTGAGATTGTAAGTGGTCAAAAAGGTTGTGATATAGTATAAAATATGAGATATATTTTTTTTACGATAGTTTTTTTTAGTATTACATTTAGTAGTACTTTAAATCTATCTATCTCTTCAAATCCAAGTAGAATAAACCCAATTTTAGCAACAGATAGTGCAAGTAGTGAAATATCTAGCTGGATATTTAATGGACTTTTTAAATACGATAAAGATGGTAAAATAGTACCAGACTTAGCATCTTCATATAGATTTGAAAACAACACTACACTTCTAATTAAACTAAAACAAAATGTATTTTGGCATGATGGGGTAAAGTTTAGTTCAAAAGATGTAAAATTTACTTACAATACTATAAAAAATCCAAAGATTTATACCCCCATAACATCAGAGTTTGATATGGTAAAAGATCTTCAAATCATAGATAATTATACTATAAAAGTGATCTATAAAAAACCATATTTTAAAGCCTTAAATATCTGGATGAGTGGGATACTGCCATATCATATATTAAAAGATGAAAAAGATCTTATGACAAGCAGTTTTAATAAACATCCAATAGGTACAGGATCATATAAACTAAAAGAGCTAAAAATATCTAAAGATATTGTACTAACTGTAAATAAAAATTACTATGATTTTGTACCAAAAATAGAGAAAATTATATATAAATTTATCCCTGATCCTACAACATCTTTTTATATGCTCAAACAATCACAACTTGATATGGGAGGTTTAACTCCTATTCAAGTAGATAGGCAACTTGATAATAGTTTTAAAGAAAAATTCAATATATTTGAAAGAGCAAGTTTTGGATATACATATTTAGGATTTAATCTAAAAAGTGATAAATTTAAAAATAAAGAAATCAGAACTGCAATAAGCTTAGCAATAGATAAAAAAGAGATTCTAGATATACTTTTTTTTAGTCATGCAAAAGTGTGTAATGGACCTTTTCTTCCTGGAACTTTTGCTTTTAATAAAGATGTAAAAAGTATAAAACAAAATATAGAAAAATCAAAATCTATATTAAAAAAACTAGGATATAATAAAAAACATCCATTTAGTTTTACTGTAATTACAAATGCAAATAACTCCACAAGGGTAAATGCCGCTCAAATTATTCAATATCAGTTAAATAAAGCAAATATAAAGATGAAAATAAGGGTTATGGAGTGGCAAGCTTTTTTAAATACAGTAGTAATGCCAAAAAAATTTGATGCTATTATTTTGGGTTGGGGACTATCTCTTATGCCAGATGCACGAAGTATTTGGCATAGTAACAGCTCTAAAAAAGGTGGATTCAATCTAGTAAATTATAGTAATCAAACTGTAGATAAGCTTATAGAAGAAGCTGAAATTTCAATAGACCAAAATAAACTTGGAAAAATATATAAAAATATGTTTAAAATAATAGCAAATGATATACCATATATATTTTTATATATCCCAAATAGTATAACTGCAGTTAGTAAAGATATAAAAAATATATCTCCAGCTCTAATTGGACTAACTTATAATGAAAATGAGTGGATAAAATAGTTAGTTATATGGTAAACACTTCACCATACTCTTTATTTGCTTTTTCATATTCATCA
>JAMOPZ010000481.1 GCA_027064245.1 Campylobacterales bacterium | reverse complement strand
AAAAATGATAATATAACACAAGTGAAAAAATTTTGTGAACAAAAAGCAAAAATTATAGAGTTCTACTCTTCAAAAGATGCTTATAAATAAATTTAGGTAAAGGGTATAAAATGGATATAGAAGAAAATATAAAAACAGCATTACTTGAGATACAAAGAGGAAGTGCAGAAATAATAGATAATGAAAGATTAGAATTATTGCTAAAAGAATATTATAAAAATGGAAAAACTTATTATGTAAAAGCTGGATTTGATCCAACTGCTCCTGATTTGCATCTAGGACATACTGTTTTATTACAAAAATTGGCTATTTTTCAAAAATATGGAGCTATAGTACAATTTCTTATAGGAAATTTTACAGCTACTATTGGAGATCCAACAGGAAAAAATGCAACCAGAAAAGTTTTAAGTGAAGAAGATATACTAAAAAACATATCAAGTTATACAACTCAAGCATTTAAAATATTAGATGAATCTAAAACACAAATTGTTTTTAATAATGATTGGTTAGATGCATTAGGTGCTAAAGGTATGATACAATTAGCCTCAAATCTAACAGTAGCTAGAATGTTAGAAAGAGATGATTTTAGTAAAAGATATGCTTCAAATACACCAATTGCAGTTAGTGAATTTTTATATCCACTTCTTCAAGGTTATGATTCGGTTCATCTTAAATCAGATGTTGAAATAGGTGGAACTGATCAAAAGTTCAATCTTCTTATGGGACGACAATTACAAAAAGTTTATAATACAGGAAAACAACAAGTTGTATTAATGATGCCAATTTTAGAGGGTCTTGATGGTGTTAATAAGATGTCAAAATCACTTGGAAATTATATAGGTGTTACAGATGAACCAAATGATATGTTTGGAAAAGTTTTAAGTATATCTGATAATCTTATGTGGAGATATTATGAGTTGCTTTCGACAAAATCTTTAGAAGATATAAAAGGATTAAAATCAGGTGTAGAAGATGGAAGCTTACATCCTAAAAAAGTAAAAGATATGTTAGCTATGGAAATTGTAGATAGATTTCATGGATTAGGATCTGGTGGAGTAGCAAGAGATGAGTTTACTAAAATTTTTGCAAAAAAAGATATCCCAACAGATCTAAAAGAGTTTGAAGTTAAAGAGGGATCATGGATAGGTCAAGTTCTTGTAGATACAGAACTTGAAAAATCAACATCACAAGCTAGACGAGATATAAAAGGTGGTGCCGTAAAACTTGACCAAAAAAAAGTAGAAGATGATAGTTTAAAATTATCTATTGGAGAGTATGTATTACAAAAAGGTAAGAAAAATTTTGTAAAAATTATTGTAAAGTAAAAGAATATGCAATTTTTATCTATCCAAAAATTAGCTGTAATGAAAGCAACAAAAGATAACTTAAAACATTAATATGATATGTAATATTATAGAGATGAATAAAGATGATATTATAAAAATTATTGATACTGTTAAAGATTTATAATAAAGGAAAAATATGTTTAATATAGGAAAATATAAGATAGAAAAGCCAATTATTCAAGGTGGTATGGGTGTAGGTATTAGCTGGGATAAACTTGCAGGTAATGTATCTAAAGAGGGTGGTTTAGGAGTAGTAAGTAGTGTAGGAACTGGATATTATGAAAATAAAGCTTATGCTCATAAATTGGTTCAAAATAAACCTTTAAGTGAAGTTGAATTTTATAGTCGTGATGCATTATTTAAAATCATAGAAAATACAAGAGCTATTTGTAAAGATGCTCCAATAGCTGTAAATGTACTTTATGCCTCAAATGACTACGGAAGAATTGTAAAAGACTCTTGTGAAGCTGGAGCAGATATTATAATCACTGGTGCTGGAATACCTACAAATATGCCTCAATTTACTGCAGATTTTCCTGAAGTTGCACTTGTACCTATTGTAAGTAGTGCAAGAGCTTTAAAACTTATTTGTAAAAAATGGAAAAGATATGGAAAAATTCCAGATGCAGTTATAGTTGAAGGTCCTTTAAGTGGAGGTCATCAAGGGTTTAAATATGATGATTGTTTTAAAGATGAATTTCAACTTGAAAATATAGTTCCACCTGTAATAAAAGAGGCTAAAAATTGGGGAGATATACCTGTAATTGCAGCTGGAGGAATATGGGATAAAAATGATATTGATAGATTTTTAGATTTAGGTTGTGCAGCAGTACAAATGGCAACAAGATTTATAGGAACTTTTGAGTGTGATGCTGCACCACAATTAAAACAAATTTTAATAGATGCTAAAAAAGAAGATATAGAACTTGTAAAATCCCCTGTTGGACTTCCTGCAAGAGCAGTTCGTACAAATCTTCAAGACTCTATTGAGAAAGGAACTGCACCAAAAGTAGCATGTATTAGCAACTGTGTGGCACCTTGTAAAAAAGGTGTTGAAGCTAAAGTTGTAGGGTATTGCATAGCAGATAGATTAAGTGCTGCTTATGAAGGTGATAAAGAGACAGGATTATTTTTTACAGGATCAAATGGATATAAATTAGATAAATTAATCTCTGTAAAAGAACTTATGGACAAACTTACAAACGGCGAATAATTTGAAGATATTTATACGATTTTTTCTAATATTGCTTTTATTATCTCAAGGGGTTAATGCCTCTTGGTCATATAACAATAAGAAGTTCAAAGAAACAAAAAAGCTTTATTTAGGTGCAGTGATGTCAAATGATAAAGCAAAGCAGATAAAATACTTAAAAAAGCTTGTTATTTATGGAAAAAAACTTAAGAAAAATATCTTAAAATATCAAAGAGAATTAAATCGTATAGATAAAAAAAGTGTTATAACTAGAACTAAAAAATATCATACTAAATCAATAAAGAAAAAAACAATTAAAAAGAAAAGAAAGAAAACAAGAACAAAAACTAAACATCATAAAACAATAAAAAACAGAGTTAAAATAATTCCAAAAGATATTTTATATCCATCATCAAAGATCATAGTAATAGATCCAGGTCATGGTGGTAAAGATGCGGGAGCTGTTAATAGAAGAATTTATGAAAAAAATATTGTTTTAAAAATTGGAAAATATTTAAGAACAGAATTAAAAAAGAGTGGTTTTATAGTTTATATGACACGAGATAGAGATCATTTTGTAAAACTTTCACATAGAACAAAGTATGCAAATAGAAAAAAAGCAGATCTGTTTATATCTATCCATGCAAATAGTGTAAGAAAAAATAAAGCTAAAAAAGCTCACGGTATAGAGACATATTTTTTATCTCCAGCAAGAAGTGCAAGAGCAAAACGAGTAGCTGCCTTAGAAAATAGAGATGGAGTAAATAAAATGAGTTATAGTACAAAAAATTCACTTCTTACAATACTCAATCAAACAAAAATAACTCAATCAAATAAATTAGCAATTGATGTTCAAAAAAATATGTTATATAACTTAAGAAAAAGATATGGTAAAAATGCCATAAAAGATAGTGGGGTAAGAGAAGCACCTTTTTGGGTACTAGTAGGTGCAGCTATGCCATCTATTTTAATAGAAGTAGGATATGTATCTAACCCTATAGAAAAAAAACGATTAAATACAATATCATATCAAAAACTTATAGCTTATGGAATAGCACAAGGGATAAAAAGCTATTTTTTAAAAAATAGTTATTAAATAAGGGCACCTCTAATACTATTTTGGTATAATTAGCTTTAATAAACTATTCAAGGAAAATAATGATTGATAAAAAACTTTTAGAGAAAGATTTTGATAATATTAGTATAGCACTTGCAAAAAAAGGTGTTAGTGTAGAGGTTTTAGAAGATTTAAAAGAAAATATATCTATAACAAAAGCAAAAAGACAAGCTATGGAGTCTATCCAAGCTCAACAAAAACAACTATCTAGTCAATTTGGTATATATAAAAAAGAGAATAAAGATATATCACAATTACAAACTCAAATAGCAACTTTAAAACAAGAAAAACAAAAACTTGAAGATGAAGTAAAAACAAATGAACAAACAATAGATGATATTATTATGGGAGTAGCAAATATTCCAGATCCAAATGTACCAGATGGAAAAGATGAAAATGATAATGTTGTTTTAGAAACTATTGGTGAAAAACCAACTTTCTCTTTTACTCCAAAAGAGCATTGGGAATTAGGCGAAAAAAATGGTATGATAGATTTTACTCGTGGAGTAAAACTAGCAAAAAGTAGATTTGCAGCATTAAGTGGTATTGGTGCTAGACTTGAAAGAGCTTTAATAAACTATTTTTTAGATTTTAATAGACAAAGAGGATTTCAAGAATGGTATGTACCATTTATGGCAAATAGCAGTATGTTAAAAGGAACTGGTCAATTACCCAAATTTGAAGATGATCTTTTTAAAATAGAAGGTGAAGATCTGTATCTTATACCAACAGCAGAGGTTCAACTTACAAATCTATATCATGATGAGATTGTATCAAAAGATGATCTCCCACTTCTTCTTACATCTTATACACCTTGTTTTAGAAAAGAAGCAGGAAGTGCAGGACGAGATACAAGAGGTATCATAAGACAACATCAATTTGATAAAGTAGAGATGGTAGCTATCACTTCACAAAAACAAAGTGAAGAAATTTTTAATAAGATGGTACAATGTGCTAGTGATCTACTTACATCACTTGGACTTGCTCATCAAAAAGTACAACTTTGTACTGGAGATTTAGGTTTTAGTGCATCAACCACTATAGATCTTGAAGTTTGGCTTCCAGGACAAGGAAAATACAGAGAGATTAGCTCAATATCAAATACATTAGATTTTCAAGCAAGAAGAGCAAAAATTAGATATAAAGATGGTAAAAAAAATCTTTTATGTCATACATTAAACGGAAGTAGTCTAGCAGTTGGAAGAACTTTAGTAGCTATTATGGAAAATTATCAAAATGAAGATGGAACTATCAATATTCCAGAAGTTCTTAAAAAATATATCTAAAAGTATAAGGATTAACAATATATGAAAGTTGAATTACTACAATATACCTCTTTGGAAATTTGTGCTCATGCTATAAGAACTTGTTGGCAAAGTTTTGATAATAGTGATGATGGTGGAGAAAAAGATAAAGATCTTATTCATAGAGTTGGAAATAAATTAAAACATAGTTCAACACTAGAGCATCTATCTTATACTTTTTATATAAGTGGAGTAAGTCGTGCATTACTTCAAGAGTTAGCAAGACATAGAATTGCAAGTTTGAGTGTAAAATCCACTAGATACACTTTAAAAGAGTTAAAAGATGAAGATTTAGATAATATTAATTATAAAAAATA
>JAMOPZ010000480.1 GCA_027064245.1 Campylobacterales bacterium | reverse complement strand
TGCTGCTTTTTTCTCTGCTTCTTGTTTGGCTCTTTGAACTTCATATTTTACCCTTTGAGCTTCTTGATTTGCTATTTGAACTCGCTCAATTTGATCTTTTATTTTTGTAGGAAGAATAATCTCTCTTAATTGAACCGATTCAACTGATACAGGCTTATCTTTTAATTTTTCAATATTTTCTCTAATCCCATTTTCTATTAAAGTTGCTATTTCATTTCTTTTTGTTGGTAACTCTTCTGCATTATATTTACCTACTACATTTCTTACAATATCTCTTACAACTGGATTTACAATTTTATCTTCCCAAGAAAGTCCCCAAGTAGCTATAGTAGTTGGTGCTCCATGAGGAAGAAGTCTATATTGAACAGTAAGTTCAATAGCAACTGGTAATCCTCTAGCATCAAGTATATTAATAGCTGGATTTATTTTAATTCCATTATCAAATCCACTAATTGCTTCTGTTGTTTTATAGTTGATAAGCCTTACTTTTGTATCAACTGTAATAACTTTTTGAACTATAGGTATAAAGATATGAAATCCTGGTTGTAAAGGTGTATTTTCATATTTACCTGTAGTCACTTTAATACCCACTTCACCAGAGTTTATAATCTTATATGGTTTTGCTAAAATAAAAAAAATTACTAAAATTATAACAATAGTAAAAATACTACTACCTTTTCCAAAGTTTTTAAATAACTCTGGAGCTTCAAATGGAGGTTGATAATCTCCATTATTGTTACTATTATTTGAACTATTATTAGTCCCTTTATTTTGTTGTTGTCTATTTTTAAAATAATCATTATCTATTGGCATATTTTTCCTTTATATTGTACCTTGCTCAAATTGAGCTCTTAATTTTTCTTTTTCTTTTGCTCTTTTCTCTTTTGCTGCTTGAACAGCTCTATAATCAGATATAGAGAAATTTAACTGTACTAAAAATGAAGCAGCAATAAAAATAGAACTATAAGTTCCAACTACAACTCCAACAAGCATAGTAAAGCTAAATCCACTGATAATTTCTCCACCAAATAGATATAAAGTTAATACAACAAAAAATGTTGTAAGTGAAGTAAGTGTAGTTCTACTAAGTGTTGATGAAACAGATTCATTTACTACTTTATTTAGTTCATTCTCTTTTGAGTTTGTAACACCCTCTCTAATTCTATCAAATACAATAATAGTATCATTTAAAGAGTATCCAAGTATTGTTAAAATTGCAGCTAAAATATCTAAATTTACATCTATTTGAAATAAACTGATAGCTCCTAAAGCTATACTTATATCATGAACTAGAGCTAAAATAGAAGCTATCGCAAATCTCCACTCAAATCTAAAAGATACATAAGCTAAAATAACTAAAAGTGATAATCCTAAAGCCATAAGACCTTTTTCTTTTAAAGCATTTCCAACTTTTGGACCTACCATATCAACTCTTCTTATTTTATATTGACCAGTTGGTTTTAAGATTGCTCTCATCTCATCACCTATATCTTTTCCTAAAGTTGTAGTTGAAGTTGGTATTTTTATAATAACTTCACTATTTGTTCCAAATTTAGTTACTACAGCTTTATCAAATTTTTGATTTGATTTTAATATAGTTCTAATCTGTGGAATAGGAGCATCTTTTGTATATTTTACTTGTATTAAAGTTCCACCACTAAAATCAATCCCAAGATGTAATCCTTTTGTAAAGATTAATGTAAATGAAGCCAATACTAAAAAAGCAGAAAAAGCTAAAAATGGGATTCTTTTGCCCATAAAATTATATATTTTATTTGATTTAAAAAATTCCATTATGCTACTCCAAACCATTTTTTTAAGTTTTTATCTTTTGTTATTTTTGGCATTAAAGCTTCATAGATACCATGAGTTCCTAAAATAGCAGTTATCATAGAAGCTAATATACCTATACTCATAGTAACAGCAAACCCTTTTATAGGTCCTGTTCCATAAGCATAAAGTATAACAGAAACTAAAAGTGTAGTTATATTTGCATCAAGTATCGCACTCATAGCATTGCTATATCCATCTTCAATAGCTTTTTTTATACTAACACCAGCTCTTAATAGCTCTCTTACTCTTTCATTTATAATAACATTAGCATCAACTGCCATACCAACAGTTAGTACAATTCCTGCCATTCCAGGTAATGTTAAAGTTGCTCCAAACATAGCCATAATAGCAATAATAATAAATAAGTTTGTAACAAGTGCAATATTTGCAATAATTCCAGCAGCTCTATAATATGCTATCATAAATACAACAACTAAAATAAACCCTAAAGCTAATGCCATCATACTAGCTTTTATACTATCAGCTCCCAAGCTTGGTCCTACACTTCTTTTTTCAAGCATTACAACAGGTGCAGGTAATGCTCCACTTCGCAAAGCAATAGCAACACTACTTGCTTCATCAATAGTAAAGTTACCACTTATTTGACCACTCCCTCCACCAATTCTTTCTCTTATTACTGGAGCTGAAAATACTTTTCCATCAAGTACTACAGCAAGTCTTTTTCCTACACTTTTTGCAGTAAAATCACCAAAAAGTTGTCCACCAAAACTACTTAAAGTAAAATTAATAAGTGGTTGATTTGTTTGTCTATCAAAAGATACTTTAGCATCTACAACTTCAGCACCTGTTAAAATAGGAATTTGTTTTACAAGATATTTCACACCTTTTTTTTCACTATCTTCAAGTATAAGATCTCCTAAATCTTGAGCGTCATCAGCACTTAAATTATATACCTGATCTGCTTTTAGTTCATCTATTGCCATAAGTTCAAGATTTGCTGGTTTTGCTATAAGTTCTCTTGCTTTTTGTTCATCTTGTGCTGTTTTTATACCTGGTAGCTCTACAACAATATCTGTTTTACCTTGTCTTGAAACAGATGGTTCTGCAAGACCAAATTGATCAAGTCTATTTCTAATAGTTTCAACAGCTTGAGATACAGCCATATCTTTAACTACTGCTATTTCTATATCGGTTAATTTTATAGTATATTGACCATTATCTGTTTTATTGATTTTTAGACCTTTGATCTCTTTTAGCATCTTATCAATTTTAGGAAACTCATCATTATCTAAAACAATAAAACTTAAACTTTTTTTAGAGATAGTTAAATCTTCTATTAATATATCTTCGTTATCTGTAAAATATTTTACACTTGCTGCTATTGTTTTGATTTTACCTTCAACTGCTTTTTGAGTTTGCACACCTAAAAGCATATGTAATCCACCTTGCAAATCAAGCCCCAATGATATCTTTTTACCTGAATCAATTTGCAAAATAGATGGTATTGAAAAACCAATACCAAATAGTGTTACAAGTGTAAAAATTACTAATCTATAATTTAAATATTGCAATTTAGTTACCTTTTAATCTTCCCATTTAGAAGCTACATAACTTCTTACTACTTTTAGTGTATTATCACCATCATTGCTTGTTACTGTTAAAATATCATCATCAATTTTTGTGATTTTTACTAGTAATCCACCAGTTGTGATAATTTTATCACCTTTATTTAAGTTATCAAGCATATCTTGATGTTGTTTTTGTTGTTTTTGTTGCGGTTTTATTATCATAAAATAAAATATTGCAAATAATACAACAAGTGGTAATATTGATCCTAATAGATCTGAATTCATATTTTTTCCTTTTTTTATTAGATTTGTGTTTATTTTAGCGAAATATCACTTAAATTTATTTATGCAAATTTTCCAATAGATAGTTTTGGTTTTAACTTTAGTGGTTTTGCTTTTTTTTCTGGAGGTTTTATTTCTGGAGTATAGATACCCATAATTTGATTTTCTTGTACCTCTTTTACAATATCTTGCATATATCTTATTGTAAAATTTGGAATATATTTTTTTATTTTGGCTGTTTGTTTCTCTATATTTGTAATATGGTGTCCAAGATTATGACTTGATTCATAAACCCAACCATAAGGAATCTTAAACTTTAATAATTGTTCTTTTATATTTGGTTGTAAGATATAAGATTTGTCATTTTCTTTGATTTTATATATATTTTGATCAAAATCTATATTTTCCCATCTTAGTTGGATAATTTGACTTTTTGATCTTCCTTGCATAGCAAAGAGATAAAATGATAGATAAAATGGATCTATAGCAAATACATTATACAATACAGTTGTAATCTCTTTTAATTTTTCTTCTGGATTTTGAATAATTTGTTTAGATGATGGTATATCTATTTTTATACCACTACATGGATTTTTTGTAATAATACCATTTTCAATCGCTTTTTTAAATATAGGATTTAACACTTCAAGAGTAGTTTTTAATGTTCTAGGTTTTAAATTAAGATCTCTTTGATATTGTAATATTTGCTCTATATCAGATTTTTTAATAGATCTTACTCTTTTAGATTCTAAGAATTGCTTTATATATTTATTATAATGGTTTATTTTTGTTTTTATCCATTCACTTTTTTTTAGTTTATTAAAATATCTATTTATAAAAATACCAAATTTTACTAAGTCATTGGATAGAAGAGCTTTTTTCTCCTCTTTTACTTTTGATATATGTGCTTTAGCTACACTAGTTTTCATAGCAACAGACCAGTTTTTATTACTATAATCTAAAGTACCTCTTATACGACTATTATCAACTTTAAAATCATAATAAAAAATAGTAGCATCTTCATTACACCACAGTCCTACTGAAATTTTATGTGGAAAGTCTTTTCTATTGTAACTCATTTAAAAACCAATAGTTAACTATTTATTAATACAGCTAATGATACACGATCTTTTATATTTAATTTTGTAAAAATACTACTTATATGTTTTTTTACAGTTACTATTTGAATACCCAATGTTGTAGCTATATCTTTATTAGATAAGCCATCAGCTACTAGATTTGCAACATTTTGCTCTTTTGAAGATAGTTTTGACATAATAGTTGATGCATTTGATTTATCACCAGAAGTTGATATATGTTTTATAATATAGTTCATCAATTCAGGATAAAGCCAAACATTACCATCTATTACAGTAGCCAAAGCTTTATCTACAATTAATTTGCTTGTTTTTTTACCTATATAACTTTTAAATCCCTGTTTTATTAGATATGTTCCATGAGCTAATTTTGGTTCATCTAAGATAGCAATAGATTTTAAAATCTTTGGTAGTGAATTATAATATTCTATAATACTCTCTATTGTTTCAAATTGATCAATATCTAGGATTAAAATATCTTGATTTGTAAAATCCTGTTCAAAATAGAAAAAATCTATCTCAACAACTTTTACACTATATTTTTTACCAAACTCTTTTTCCCAG
>JAMOPZ010000479.1 GCA_027064245.1 Campylobacterales bacterium | reverse complement strand
CTCATTGTATGCTTTTGGAGCTTCTGTAAATTTATACTTATGAGTTATAAGATACTCAAAATTTAAACTACCATTTGAAAGTAGTTGTAATATAGCTTGGAAATTTCTATTTTCAGTCCATCTAACATATCCAATAGGATAATCTATTCCATCCACTTCATAACTATTATCATATCTTCCTGCCCCATAAGAACTAGATATATGAAATGAAATCTCTTTTTCATAAAAAGGTGGTCGTGGTATATTCATGCCAATAGCCCCAACAGCTACTATACGACCTTTTCTTCTAGTTATCTCTGCTGCTTGTTCTAATGGTCCATTTGATTTTGTAGCTGCTGTGATAATTACACCATCTACACCTATCTCATCTGTATGATTTGCTACAAAAGATATAGGGTCTTCACCATTTGCAGGATTGAGTGCTATAAAGCCATTTTTCTTTGCTAGTTCAACTTTACCTTGATCTATATCCACACCAATAGCTTCACAACCATTTGCTTTTAAAAATTCCATAGTTATCTGACCTATTAATCCTAATCCAATAACTACAACCTTTTCACCAAGAGTTGGAGTAAATAATCTCACCCCTTGAAGTGCAATAGATGCTATAACTGTAAAAGAAGCTAACTCAAAAGATAAATTATCAGGTATCTTAGCTACAAGATTTTTCCCAACCGCAACAACTTCGCTATGAGCACCATTTGATACAACCCTATCATCTATTTTAAATTCTGTAACATTTGAACCAACTTCTATAACAACACCAGCATTACAATATCCTAAAGGCATAGGCTCACCCAATTTTGCGAATACAGTTTCAAGTGTTGGAACTAAACCATCTGTTTTTATCTTATCTAGTACCATTTTTACTTTATCTGGCTGAGCTCTTGCTTTTTGAATATAAGAAGCCCTTCCAAATTCAAGCAACATTCTTTCAGTTCCTGGAGAGATAAGACTTCTTTCTGTTTTAATTAGAACTTCATTGGCTCCACAACTTGGAAGAGGTATCTCTTCTAATAATATCTCACCTTTTTTAAGGTCTTGTAGTAGTTGTTTCATTTGTTATTTTCCTTTTTTGTTAATTTATTTGATAATAACTATTATCAGGCTCTTGTGTAATTCTATATTTTCTTAAATCATCAATAATATTACTTTTAAAAATTCTATCTTCTTCTTGTTCTATACCGCATATAGTTAAATGCTTAATATTATATTCACTAGCCTTATGAGTATGAGATTTATTTATTACTTTTTCTAATTTAATTAATTTTTTATTTGTAGAATATATTAAAATTCTTTTTGCATTAATACTATCGTTAGAATTTTGTAAAATAATATGCTTATACATATTATCATCAATATTTTCTGGTAAAAAACAACTTTCTAAAATATCCTTACATAAAATTTTTGTATAGTCCTCTAATAATATTGCATCCGTAGTATCATCTGTAATATACTCTTTAAATATATTTTTACAATCTTCACTTTTTTTTGGTGGTTTTTTATTACTTTTTATATTTCGAGTAGAAATTTTTATTTTTTCACCTATTATCAAAGTTGGTTTGATTTTTGTTGCTAATATTTTATCTTGTTTCATTTCTTCAATCTTAATAATTTTTTAATATTACTTTTTGATACACCCAATATATCAGCTAAATCATCATTTGCCATATACTCTATCTCTTCAGGATAAAACTTATTTATCATATCATATAAATATATCAATTTTTTATCCAAATTTTTAGTATTTTCTTTTTTTAAAGACAATATACATGACTCTTCTATTTTATCAAACTCATCTTCATTTATTATATTTTCATCATATTCACACTCAGCTTTATAATAACGATGTATTTTTCTTTGATTTATAAATATACCACACAGAAACTTTTCAACTTCATGGTCAAATGAATATCTATAATCAATATTAAAACTAATTGTAGTATGGATTTCTACTGTATTTATTGAATATTTTTTTTGGTTACTAACCATATTATCAAATCTATTATTAGAATATGTAGATATATTATTAGACAAATACATTTTACTGTTCCTCATTATAGCTTTTTAGTATTAAGTTTTTTGCTTTTTTGAAGTCAAACAGTTCATCGTTATCATTATTATAAGATAATCTATTATTAACTTCTTTTACTATCACCATATTCCAACCAACAAAATTTTCTTTTTTATTTCTTACTAAATCTATAATATTATTTTGTAATGTTTTTAACTCATAAGTCTTAAAAATATTTAACTCATCTACAAAAAATAATTCATCATTAATCTCAATTGATTTTCTTTCTCTTATTTCATCTTGTTCTTGTGATACATTTACTTTTGTAATATCATCATTGTTTTTATAAAGTTTATTTGCAACTACACTTAAACTTTCAAAATTAATATTAAATTTATCAATATTTGATATAAAAAAAGTTTTTATGCTTTTACTAACTTCATTTAAAAAATCTAGCTCACTATCAACTTGTATTAAATTTATATTTACTTTATACTGAATAGATACAGTTATAGAAACTTGAGAAATCAAAATATTGATAGTTTTGTTTTCAAATTCTTTGATAATATGTAACCTAGGATTGTTAGGCTCTATCTCGTCTGAGATCGGAACTACTAGACCTTGGATAGAAAATAAATCTTTATTTTTTAGATAAACTTCAAAGTCATATAGATATTGTCTAATATTTTTAATATATTCAAAATATACTAAATATTTTATCTCATTTAATTGCATTTTTATTTTCCTCTAAAACTTCTTTTACTTTTTTTATCACATAATCTATCTCTATATCATTCATATCTGGATATATTGGTAGAGATAAAGATTCATTAAACACTTTATTTGCTATAGAATATTCTTCATTCTTGTATCCATATGTATTTTTATAATAAGTATGTTTATGTATAGGTATAAAATGAACACTTGTACCTATATCTAATTCTTTTAACTTCTCTATTGTCTCATCTCTATCTTTTATTTTTATAACAAAAAGATGCCATGAAGTAGTCCTATCATCTTTAACAAATGGTAAAATTATATTTTTATTATTTTTAAAAGCTTCAATATATTTTTTTGCTATATATACTCTTTTATCTCTTAATTTATCTTGTTTTTTAAGTTGAACTAAACCAATTGATGCATTTATATCTGTAGTATTATATTTATTACCATTATCTATAATATCATAATACCATGCAACTTTTGTAGCATATCTATCCCAAGCATCCTTACTAATCCCATGAAGCCTATTTACTTTAATATTTTTTGAATAATCACTATTAAAAGTTGTAGCCATACCACCTTCACCAGTACTAAGTGTTTTTGTAGCATAAAAACTAAAACAAGTAATATCACTATTTTTTAAAGCTCCAATTTTAGTTCCTTTATAACTACTAGGAATTGCATGCGCTGCGTCTTCTATCACTTTCAGATTATATTTTTGTGCTATATCATAGATTTCATCCATATCACAAGGCTGACCAGCAAAATGTACAGGAATAATAGCTTTTGTTTTATTTGTAATAAAAGATTCTATTTTAGACACATCAATATTATGAGTATCATACTCAATATCACACAACACTGGTATAGCATCGAAATAGGTTATAACTTCTGCTGTTGCCACAAAGGTATTAGTTGGAACTATAACTTCATCATCTCTTTGTAAGCCAATAGCTTTTAGAGCTAAATGTAAAGCAGCCGTTGCACTATTAACAGCTACTGCTTCAGGTACTTTAATATATTCTTTAAACTTATTTTCAAATTCTAATACTTTTGGACCCATAGTAAGCCAACCTGATTTTATAGCATCTGTTGCTACCTCTATCTCTTCGTCTGTTGTATGTGTTTTATGAAATGGTATTTGCATTTTTTCCCCTTATTGCTTTATAAAAATTTATAAATTTATTTATATTATTTTCTTTTGTAAGATTGGTAATATTATATTTATTATCTATTGTTTCATTAATTTTTTCCGATAAATCATCAGGACAAGAAGTTTTAAATAAAATAGTATTATCTGGTCTAACGGTACAATCACTTACTATCGTAGGTTTATTCATATACAAAGCTTCTTTTATAGATAATGCATCACCATCTGTTATAGTAGGTCTTACAAAAATATCACAAGAATTTATATATTTCCAACCATCAACAATAGTGTCCGAGATCAATATCACCCTTTTCTTTTGTTCTATAGTTAATATTTCTAATAACTTATTATAGTATTTTTTTTCATTATTATCCATAAAAGGAATTAATAAAATTAAAATAGTATTTTTTTTAATATCCACAAAAGATTTTATTAAAGTATCTAATCCATAAACATCCTTGTCATTTGAATTAAATACTAATCTATATGCATTAAATAATATGATTATTTTATCATTATTTTTAAATTTATTAAGCAAAGTATTTTCTTTTTTATTAAAATTATCTGGCATTAAAAAAGGTGAAATTATTACTATATTTTTATCAAAAAAATTATTATCCATAAGTTGATTTTTAATATTTATATTATCAGCTATAATATTATCAATATTTTTTATTGCAAAATTAAATAATTTTTTATTTTTTATTTTATCTATTAAGTACTCACTATGAATACTCCATAGCAATTTAAAACTTGGATGTAGTTTTCTAACAATAGCTAAGATAACTAATCCATAATAATTAGCTCCTTGATAATGAACTATATCTTCTTTAAAGCCAAAGAAAAGCTTTTTGATTATCCATAATGCAAAATTACCACTATATTGTATATTTTCATCTTCTAAACTATGCTTATTTAAAGCTGTTAATGTAACATCAAAATTACTATCTTTTTTAAGCCATTGAAATAGCCTAAGTGTATGTATAGTTACCCCTCCTATTGGTGGTGGTACTTTTCCTATTATATTTATAGATATCTTTTTCATCTAATCTTTCATCCTCATAATATAAGTAAAATCTTTACTCTCATCAAACAGATAATCAAATCCACTTGTTAAAATAATCTCAATCTTATTATCTATGATTAAGTATCTATCATGTAAATTTGAAATTTGTTTATTTGTTGTATCTTCTTTTATAGTCCATTTATATATCTGTTTTATTTTTGAAATATCATTTTGTTTAAGATGATTATCAGTATAAAATATAGTTAAACTTTTTTTAGGTATTAATTCATCAAAAAATCTTTTTGTAGTATTCCAATTATTCATAATATATAAATCGTATATAAAAATATATTTAGCACCACTCAATAATTCTTTTATATATTCTCTTGACTTATTTCTAATTTCTTGTTTT
>JAMOPZ010000478.1 GCA_027064245.1 Campylobacterales bacterium | reverse complement strand
TCAATAAACTTTTTGAACTCTTGTTTAAAAAAAGTATATTTCTTTACAGTATCTCTTACATCTTTTGGATTAAACTTTAAAGATTCAAATCTATTTATAGCTTTTATTATATCATCTTTTTCTTGATTGGAAAAATGTATTCCATTTACACCATCTTTTATGGTCTCTTTTGTCCCACCTTGATCTAAAGCAATGACAGGTGTTCCACAACTATTTGCTTCAAGTGGAATTATACCAAAGTCCTCAATAGCTGCATAAACAAATGCTTTTGCTTTTTGCATATATTTTATTAATATTTCATCATTTTGATATCCTAAAACTTTTATATTTGATTTTGCTATTTGTTTAATAGTTGTATACTCCTCTCCATCGCCTATAATTACCAAAATTTTATCTGGCATTTTATTAAAAGCTTCAACTATAAGTTTTGTTTTTTTATAAGAAACAAGCCGTGATGCACTTAGATAATAATTCTCTTTTTGCTCTTCTAAAGTAAATTTATTTATATCAATAGGTGGATATATCACTTTTGCATCTTTTTTATATATACGATTAATTCTTGTTTTTACGAAATAGGAATTAGATATAAAATAATCTACTCTATTTAAACTTTGTATATCCCAAGATCGTATATATTTTAAGCTTTGTTGAACTAAAACTTTTTTTGGTTGTTTTAATTGCAATGTATATTGATCATAAAGATCCCAAGCATATCTAATAGGGGTATGACAATAACAAATATGTAATTGATCTTCTCTTTTTTGTATACCTTTTGCCACTGCCCAAGATGAACTTAAAATAAGATTATATTTTGATAAATCTAAACTCTCTATAGCTTTTGGAAAAAGTGGAAGATAGTTTCTAAATTTATTTTTTGAAAAAGGTAATTTTTGAATAAATGTAGTAGTGGTTGATTTTCCTTGTAGTATCTCATCTCTTTGAGCTTGATCTAAAAAATCAACCAAACAAAATATATCAGCATCGCTATAAAGTTCAATAATAGCTTTTAATACCTTTTCAGCTCCTGCATTTGTAACTAGCCAATCATGTATTATAGCTATTTTTAAACTCATATATACCCTTTATATAATCTCATCTATTAATTTTAATTTATCTAAATTGTTTGTAATTATTAAAATACCTACATATGCATTTAACATATCATAAATATTTTGAGAGTATTTGTATTTAATATCAAATAGTTTACTTTTTGCATCATCTAGATCTATTCTACTTTTAAGACCATTTTGAACCCCCAAAGATACAGATTCTACATATAAATTAGCAGAAGTTAATGATTCTTGATACATATCTAAAGAATCTACAGCATTTTCAAATTTTGCCATAAAATCATCATATTGTATTTTAATATCTTTTTGTATTGTTTTTAGATCCTCTTTTGCAGCTTTAAATTTTAATCTTGATGATTTTATCTTAGATTTTGTATATCCTCCACTATAAATCGGTATCTTAAGAGCTATATTATATCTTGTAGTATGTTCATAATCTGTAGTTATGGCATCAGAATCATATCTTGTATAACTTGCATTAAAAGATAGATTTGGATAATATCCACTTTTTGCTATATCTATATCTGCTTTTGTAAGCGCAATTGTAGTTTTTGCTTCTTGTATATTTAGATTTGTAGATATATCACTAGCTTGAATTATAGCTTTTAGTTTAGCTATTTTCATTTTATTTATTTTAACAAAATCTATTGATGGTAATTCAAAATTATCTTTAGATATTAGATGTTGTAACTTTAATCTATTTATAGTAAAAGATTTTTTTTGATTTGCCAAAGTTATCTTTGCACTATTTAGATCCACTTTTGCTTGAAGTAAATCCATTTTATTTGAAAGATTCATTTTATATTGCTTATTGATTGCATCTGCTTTATTTTTACTATATTGTAATATAACATTATATAGTTCTATTTTATTTTTTGTTTGTAAAATATCTAAATATATCTTTAAAAGTTGTTTTGATAGATCTTGTTTTTGAATTTGCAATTTTATATTTGATAATTGTGCTCGTATTCTTTGACTATTAAGTTTAGAATATATCTCTTTATTATAAATAGTTTGATTTAGAGATATAGAATAATCTGTAGATTTTTCATTTATTCCATAATCAACTCTTCGTTGTAGGTGATTTATCTCATAATCTGTATTACTATACGATATACTACTACTAATTTGAGGATATAGGTTTGATTTAATTTGGTTTATATCCTCTTTTGTTGCTTGAACTTGATAGTTTGATGATGCTATATCATTTGAATTTTCTAAAGATAATTGATATGCTTTAGATATACTCAAAGGTGAGGCATATAAGCCTACACCAATTGATAATATAACTATGCTATTTAATAGTTTATTCTTCATTAAATCCCTTTTTTAACATTTGCATAAATGGTTTTAAGAAATAGCTTAGTGCTGTTCTATCACCTGTTTTTATCATAACTTGTGCAGGCATACCTGCAACTAATACAAAATTATTCTCTAATAATACTTTTTGACCATCTTTTGTAACTTCAATTTTTGCTTCATAATATGGTTGACCAGATTTTTGATCCATATAGCTATCTGCTGATACCATAATCACTTTACCTTGTATCTCATGTACTTGTTTTAGATTAAATGCTGAAAACATAATATCTGCAACCAATCCCTTTTTTACTTTATCAATATCTACAGGATTTACCCTTGCTATTACAATTAGTTTAGCATCATTTGGAACTATCTCTAAGATAGGTTTACCAGGAGCTATAACTCCACCTACTGTATGCATCTCAAACCCTATAATTGTACCATCTGTAACAGCTACTATATTTGTACGCTTTAGAGTATCTTGTGCAGCTATTATTTTAGATTTTAGATCTGCTACTTTTGATTTAGCATCTACTAATTTTTGTAAAGTATCTGCATCAAACTCTTTCTCTCTTAAAAGTTGTTGGTTTTTAACCTCACTTATTTGTTCTTTTATTTTTGCTATTTGAGAAAGTGTATTTGCTATATCACCCTCTACAGAGTTTTGTTCTCTTTGAAGATCTCTAATTTTTTGTTTATCAACTAATTGTTGTTTATAAAGCTTACTCCACTCAGCTATCTCCTCTTTTAATGAGTCTAACCTTTTTTGTTTGCTATTTATTAAAGAGTTTAATCCATCTATTTGTTGTTTAAGTTGATCTACTCTATTTTGTGTAATGATTTTTTCATCATTTTGTGTTTTTTTAATAGTTTCAAAAATATTTTGTTGATTTCTCTTAACATTTTGATTTGTTATCTCATTTGAAAATACTATCTTATCTAAATCATTTTTTTGTGCATCTAAACGATTATAAAGTGCTAATGCATCGTTGTATTGTGAATTTAGAATATTAAGTTGTGCTTTTATTTGTACATCTTTTAGTTTTAAAAGTGGATCGCCTTTTTTTACTTTATCTCCATTTTTTACATAAATAGCATCTACTATACCACCTTCTAGATGTTGAATAGTCTTTTTATTTAGATCTGCTGAAACTTGCCCAATAGCAACAGAAGATGTAGCAAGAGGTGCATAAGCAGACCAAACTCCTAGTATACCAAATACAATAAATATAACAGAAAGTCCAAACTTAATAATAGCAGAATCATCTGAAGATGGCATACCTTTTTTTTCATCTAAATTTTGCTCTAATTTTGGCATAGTATTTGTTGCTATAGTTTCTTTTTTTTCTTCTTTATTTTCCATACTAGCTCCCTGGTTTACTTAAAGATATTTTTGGCATAGGTGTTGTTGGTTTTGATACTTGTTTTGGTGCTGCAGTTTGTTTTGAAGCAGCTGCCATTTTTTCTAAAATCTCTTTTGAATCTCCATACAACTCTAATACTCCTTGTTTTATAACAGCTATTTTATTTGTTACTTGTAAAATAGATGGTCTATGTGTAATTAATATAATAGTTGTATTATTTTCTTTTAATAATTTTATAGCATTTACAAGTGATGCTTCACCTTGATCATCAAGATTTGAATTTGGTTCATCAAGAACTACTAAAACAGGGTTATCATATATAGCTCTTGCAAAACCTATTCTTTGTCTTTGACCACCAGAAAGTGATGCCCCACCGGCTCCTATTTTAGTATCATACCCATCAGGAAGTCGTAAAATCAACTCATGAACACCAGCTTTTTTGGCAGCTTCTACTACTTTTGTAGGATCTACTTCATGAAATCTTGCTATATTTTGGCTAATAGTTCCTTCAAATAACTCTATATCTTGAGGTAAATAACCTACATATTTACCTAGATGCTCTTTATCCCACTGATGTATATCTGCTTTATCAAGTCTTACTTTTCCTTGAACTAACGGCCAAAGTCCTAATATTACTCTAGCTAAACTTGATTTTCCTGCAGCACTAGGTCCTATGATACCTACTACATCACCTTTTTCTATTTTCATAGAGATACCTCTTAAAGATGGTTGTTTAGCCCCAGGAGGAATTACCGCAACACCCTCTAAAAGAATTTCACCTTCTGGAGTAGGTAACTCCATATACTCTTTATCTTTTGGAAAATCGTTAAGTAAAGCATCTATTCTAGCATATGCCATTTTTGCACTACTAAATCCTTTCCATGTATTTATCATAAGATCAAGTGGTGCTAAAGCTCTACCCATAACAATAGATCCAGCTATCATCATACCAGGACCCACTTCATTATGAATTGCCAAATACCCACCAAGTCCTAGCATAAGAGATTGAAACATCATTCTTGTAGATTTTGATACATTTGCCCAAATACCAGCTTTATTACTTGCATCATTTTGAGCATTTAGAAATGCATAATATCGCTCTTCCCATTTTTTTCTTACATTTGTTCTCATACCCATAGCATTAATAACTTCTGCATTTCGTAAATTAGAATCAACAAACATAGTAGAAGCTCTACTGTACTGATTTGCTTGAGCTAATTTTTCTTTTGTAAAATATGAATTTAAGATAGTAAAAGTAACTAATACCAAAGCAGCAAAAATTGCAAAATATGCATAATATGGGTGAAATAGATATAAAACAGATATATATATAGGTATCCAAGGTGCATCAAAAAATGCAAAAAGACCATTTCCTGTTAAAAATTGTCTAACTTGAGTAAGGTCAGATAAAGGCATAGAAGATGCCTTTCCTGGTTGTTTATTTGCTAACTCAAATAGTGTATTAAAAATACGTTGACTTAAAGCTTTATCAAGTCTATTACCAACTCTTACAAGTACTTTAGATCTTACAATCTCTAAAAGTGCCATAGTGATAAATAAAACTACAACAATACCTGT
>JAMOPZ010000477.1 GCA_027064245.1 Campylobacterales bacterium | reverse complement strand
ATGATATAAAGATAAAACCAAAGAAAAGTTTCTATGAATCAGATATGGATATATTTTCTATTATTAAATTTTTAGGTGTTATAGGTGATATATCTGAGTTAAAACTTGAAGATAAAGATATTCCAACTATTGATAAAATAGAGGAGAAAGATGGCTTTTTATCTATATCTATGAGATATGAATGTGAAGAGCCTTTTGATGATATTAAAGCTGCTTTTGATTTTGTAAAAGATGATATAGACCTTAATATATCAAATATTACAAAAAAAGCAGAACCTGTAGAAGTAGAAACAAAAGTACCAACAGAGGAAGAAAAAGTAGTTGTAAAAACACCTGTTAATCCAGAAACTACAACTAAATCTAAGCCTAAACCAAAAGCTAAAAAACCAGAAAAAAGCTCATCTCTTAGAGTTGATTCTGCAAAAGTAGATCAACTTATAAATCTAATATCAGAGATGGTAATAGCAAATGCAAAAATTACACAAATATCAAATGACCAAGATAATACAGAGCTAAGTGAAGCTGCTGATACTTTAACATCTATGCTAGAAGAGATAAGAACAGGTGTTATGGATATAAGAATGGTACAAGTTGGAAGTAGTTTTGCAAAATTAAGAAGAATTGTAAATGACACTGCTAAAAAACTT
Source organism: Campylobacterales bacterium (assembly GCA_027064245.1). Classification (GTDB taxonomy): domain Bacteria; phylum Campylobacterota; class Campylobacteria; order Campylobacterales; family Arcobacteraceae; genus JAIOSF01. The sequence goes on along the minus strand of JAMOPZ010000477.1, from coordinate 4,672 downwards.
GGTAAAGATATAGAGTTTGTAATAAGCGGTGAAGATACAGAACTTGATAAAACTGTTATAGAAAAGATCTCTGATCCACTTGTACATATGCTTAGAAATTCTGTAGATCATGGTATAGAGTCTGTAGAAAAAAGATTGGCAAATGGCAAGAAACCAAAGGGTCGAATAGATCTTAGAGCTTATCCTGATGCTGGAACTATAGTTATAGAGATTGAAGATGATGGTGCTGGGATACCTAAAGATATTATTTTAAATAAAGCTATCCAAAATGGTATAGTATCTCCAAATGATAACCTAACAGATAAAGAGATCTACAATCTTATCTTTGCAGCAGGTCTTTCAACAGCCGAAGCTATTACAGATGTATCTGGTCGTGGTGTTGGTATGGATGTTGTAAAAAGAAATATCGAGGAGTTAAAAGGTACTGTTGATGTTGATTCTGTATTTGGTAAAGGTAGTAAGATAACTGTGCGACTTCCTTTAACACTTGCTATTATTGATGGATTTTTAGTACAAGCTGGGGATACAAAATATATCATACCTTTAGATATGGTAGATGAATGTATAGAGTTAACTGCCCAACATAAATCAAAAATGAAAGATAATCAATTTATAAATCTAAGAGGTTCTATCCTTCCCCTTTTAGATTCTAGTAATTATTTTGAAACCAATTCAATTCAAACAGAATCAGATAGAGAAAATATTATTATTATTAGTTCAGTTAATAATAAAGCAGGTTTAATAGTAAATGAACTTCATGGTGAATTTCAAACAGTTATCAAACCTCTTGGTAATGTATTTGAAAAAGTTCCTTGGATAAGTGGCGGCACTATTTTAGGTAGTGGAGAGGTTGCATTGATTTTGGATGTACCTATGTTGCTACAAAGTGTAAGTGATGCAGCCAAAACAATTAAAAAGATGGAGAGATAAAATGATAAAACAAGATGATCAATATTTTTTATTTCTATCAAATAATGATATTTATGCTGTTGAAGCACTAGAGGTTATAGAGATTGTAGAGTATCAGCAAATAACAAAAGTTCCTATGATGAATAGATTTGTCAAAGGTGTTACAAATGTAAGGGGAAATATCATAGCAGTTGTTGACTTGTTAGATAGATTTGGTGTAAAACCAGCTACAATATATGATAAAACATCATTAGCAATTTTGCGAAAAAGATATGACGGAAAAGATTTAGAAATAGCTATTATCATAGATGAAGTTTATGAAGTTGACAATATACCACAAATCGATATAGAAAAAACTCCTACATTTGGAACAAAAATAGATAAAAAGTTTATTAAAAATATGGCAAAGTACAAGGGTGAGTATATACCTATTTTAGATATAGACTCTATTTTAGATATCAATGAGATATCAGCATTATCAAAAGACAAAGGGTAAAAATGGAAGAAATTTTAAACGAAGATGAGATAATTTCTATTATTGATGATGATGAAAATGATATGGATGATGAGATTGATTTAGTACGACTTGTATCTACAAATGCCAATGAAGCAAATCAATACTTACTTTTTATGGGTTCAGATGATCAATATTATGCAAAAAATGTATCTAAAATAGAGGAACTTTTAGTATATAGGGATTTGGATATTGTACACAACAATGATGAAGATAGTTATATATTAGGAACTGCAAATATTAGAGGTCAAATGACATCTATAGTAAACTTTGATAACTGGATTGGAAATGAAGTTTTAGATGAATCTTTGTATGAGCTTGTGATTATCGCTGCTTATGGTGGTAAAAGATTTGCTCTTGTGGTAAAAGAGGTTGAATATATCACAACAATAGAATCAGCAAATATGAGTGACAATAGTGCAGATAACTCAAAATCATCTTTTATAAGTCAGATAAATATAAACGGAAAAGAGCAGCTTTGTACTATCTTTGATAGTGATATGCTTGTTATGGATATATTTCCAACTATAGAATCAAAAGGATACTCAGATACAAACACTTATAAAGCACAAAAACAAAGTGATGAAATAATTTTATTTGCTGATGATAGTAAATTTATACGAAAGATGGTTGAGAAGTTATTTATCCAACTTAAATTTAAATTTATTATATATGATGACGGTAAAGAGTTAATTGAAGCATTGCCAAACTTAAATGTAGATGATATAGGACTTATTATAACTGATCTTGAGATGCCAGGGGCTAGTGGTAGAGAGGTTATAGAATTTGTTAGAAAAAATAATATCTATGATGATATTAATATCATAGTACATACAAATATGGCAAATGATATAATGGAAAAAGAACTTATATCTATGAATGTTTCTGAGATTCTTGGAAAAGTTGATATGTTAGCACTTGGTAGTGCTATAGAAAAATATATAAAATAAAAAGGAAAGAAAATGACAATAAAAACCAAGTTGATCACATCAACAGCAATGGGGCTACTATTATTAGCAGCTATTTTGGGATATATATCGGTAGATAGTGGTACTAAATCATTAGTAACACAGCAAAATAATAGTTTAGTAACTATAAATAAAAACAAAAAAATTCAGTTAGAGAACTTTTTTCACTATAGAGTTGCAGATATTAACACATTGGCTAAGTCTAAAAATTTAAAAGAGCTTGTAGATGATTTAATTACCGTACATAAGAAATTGGAAGTAAAAGGTAATGATCCTTATCCTGTTAAAAATGAAATGGCAAAAAATTCAATAATATCACACGATGAATATTTTCAAGATTATGTTAAAGAGTATGGGTATTATGATCTTTTTGTAGTGTGTAAAAAACATGGTCATGTTATGTATTCGCAAGCAAAAGAATCAGATTTTGGAGAAAATCTAAAATATGGAGATTTGAAGAATAGTGGATTGGCAGAAGTTTGGAAAAAAGTAGTAAAATTAAAACGACCTGTATTTGTAGATATGAGTCCATATAGTCCAAGTGGAAATGCTCCTGCAATGTTTTTGGGTGCACCTGTTTATACAGATGGTATATTTAAGGCTGTAATAATACTTCAAATATCAGATAAGGTTGTTTCTGATATTATGCAGCTTAGAGAAGGGTATGGCAAGTCTCAAGAAGATTATTTAGTAGGACAAGATAAACTTATGAGAAGTAATAGTTTTTTAAGCCCAACAACACATAGCTTAAAAGCAAGTTTTGCTAATCCATCGACTGGTAAATGTGATACAGAAACTTCAAAAGCTGCACTAGCAGGTCAGCAAGGTATTAAACTTATTTTAGATTATAATGGCAATCCAGTATATAGTGCATATAGTCAACTTAAAGTTGGTGAAGATTTAAAGTGGGCAATAATTAGTGAGATAGATGAAGCGGAAGTTCTAATAGCACCAATAGAGTTAAGAAATACTATAGTTATGATTGCTATTCCATTAGTACTTTTTATGATATTTGTAATCTATATGATTATTATGAAGAGTGTTGTAGCACCCATAGAAAATTTTCGAAAAGGAATATTAAATTTTTTCCAATATCTAAATAGAGAGATTACAGAAGTAACCCCTATGGAGCAAAATAGCGATGATGAAATAGGCGTAATGATTAAAACAGTAAATGAAAATATAGAAATTACAAAAACTAAGATAGAAAGTGATATATCTAAAGCTGAAAAGGAAAATGAATTTATCCAAGCAGTTTCATCAACTCTTCATGCATTATCAAATGGTGATTTAGAGCAACAAATAGATACTGCATATGATGGTGAGTTTATAACTATTAAAAATTATATTGAAGATTTAGCTTCAAGATTAAAATCACTTATTTTAGATATAAATAATATGTCAAATGAACATGTGAAAGGTGATATTGATATAATACTTCCTGCAAAAAATTATCAAGGTGAATTTAATACTATGGTAAATGGTATAAATAATATGGTAAATGGACATATCTCCATGAATAAACTAGCAATGGCAGTTGTAGAAGAGTTTGGTAATGGTAATTTTGATGCACCAATGGAGATATTGCCAGGTAAAAAAGTATTTATAAATGAAACTATTGAAAAAGTAAGAGGAAATCTTAAAGCGCTTATCTCTAGCTTTGAAGAAGCAGCAAGTGAAATAAAAGTAGGAAACTTAAAAGCAAGAGCATCTTCTGATGGATTAGAGGGTGGATATAAAACAATTATTAATAATGTAAATGATATTGTAAATGGTGTTGATGCAGCATTTACAGAGATATCAACAGCAATGAGTGAGCTAGAAAAAGGAAACTTAACACATAGAATCACAAATCCTTATCAAGGTGATTATGATAAGATGAAAAACACTATCAATAATGTTAGTGGTAAATTAGAATCAGTAATTATGCAAACAAATAACTCAGCATCTCAAATAGCAAAAGCTAGCCAAAGTGTAAATACTACAGCACAAAGTTTAAGTGCAGGGGCAACACAACAAGCAAGTTCACTACAAGAAACAACAGCAGCTATAGAAGAGATGAGTGGAAGTATAAGTGAATCAACTAAAAATGCAAATAAAACAAATCAATTAGCAGACGAATCGTCTCAAATGGCAATTGATGGTGGAAAAGCAGTAAATGAAACAGTTGATGCTATGCAAATTATCTCTGAAAAGATTAAGATTATTGAAGATATTGTTTATCAAACAAACTTACTAGCACTAAATGCAGCTATTGAAGCAGCAAGAGCAGGTGAGCATG
>JAMOPZ010000476.1 GCA_027064245.1 Campylobacterales bacterium | reverse complement strand
ATATTTATAAAAGATTCTTTACTAACTTAATAAACCAGCACCTTGTATAGCAGTGCTTCTATCTTTTGCATATACCCTTTTGCCATCTATTAAATCATATTTCCAAATAGGAGCAGATGCTTTAAAATCCTCTACAAACTCATCAATAAGTCTTAATCCAACTTTTCTTTGAGGACTACAAATAGCAGAGATATAACTACTAGTATGATTTAATACATCACCACGACTATGAGCCATAAGTACTATTGCATTTTGTTTTTTTGCTTTTTGTTGCCAAGAGTCAAACCAAGAGTTTAAAATAGGTTCATATATATCAAAGCTAAGTCCATCTATACCATTTTCATCTCTTACAACTCCAACAAAAGTGATAATTGCACCATAATTTGAAAGTTTAAAATCATTATACCAGTTATTGGTTATCTTTTCTACTGGTAAAGAGCCGTTATAAAGTTCTAAATATTGCATAATTCACCCACCACAAACAGGAGGTAAAAGAGATATTTTATCTCCATCTTTTAACTCTATATTTTTTTGTTGTACTATAGTATCATTAATAGCAACTGCACTACTTTTTAACCAATGTTCTAACTCTTTATCGGATTTTAAAATATCGCTTAATTGTGTTAGATTTTGTATATCTACTTCTATTGGATCTTTTCCAATAGGACCTAAAAATTCTATTTTTATCATATCTTAACCTTTAGTATTGTGTACAAATACACCATTGAAATTTTCTGGTGGTTCAGCTATATAATGCTCACATCTTTCTATATAAATATTATAAATATTTTTATTTGTTTTATTTTCCCAAGACTCAAGATCTTTAAATATATCCAAAGCCTCTTGAAATTTACTTTGTTTATAAAGTTCAACTCCATGATGATGTAGCTTCAACTCTTTATCTAATTGTTCTCTTGAAACATCATAAAGTTTATGTGCAGTTTTTTCCTCATCGGCACTTCTATCATAATCATGTATTTGCCATATCTCAATTGGTTCTGTTTTTCCTTTTACAGTTACAAGATCTAAAAATCTATAGATATATTTTCCTGTTAATTTCTCTTTTGTAAAATTAGAAATATTACATTTTGAATTATAATACTTACATAAAGACTCAAGTCTAGCACCTAAATTTACAGGATCTCCAATAACAGTATAGTCACTTCTTTGAGATGATCCCATCTCTCCTGCTATTGCTATACCACTATTTAGTCCAATACCTATATCTATAATAGGAATACCTTTATCATCAGACATCTTTACAACTGCCTCAAATCTAGGATCAACTCTTACTTTTTCATTTAATTCATCTATATGATGAAGCTGATTTAAAGTAGCAACAACTGCTCTATCTGCATGATCTGGTACATCCCCTGGAGCATTCCAATAAGCCATAATAGCATCACCTATAAACTTATCAACAGTACCTTTTTCATTGATAATAATATCAGTCATAGGATCCATATATTCATTTAAAAATTCAATTAAAATCTGTGCATTTGGCATAGCTTCGGATATATTAGTAAAGCCTCTTACATCACTAAAAAATACAGTTATCTCTTTACTCATAGCTGAAAAAGAGTTATCATCTGGATTTGCTAAAAGAGATTCCATAACCTCTTTAGATACTTTTGAAGCAAATTTACCTTTTATAGCTTTATTTTGTTTTGTTTCTCTAAAATAATTTAGTGTCATAGCTGCAATTGTAGAGATAATAATAGCCAAGATTGGAAAAAGAATATTTAGTATTAAACCTTGTTGAAATAAAGCATAAAAGATAAGATACATATCTGCACCAAATAAAGAGATTATTAATAATACTGCAAAAGATAATGGTAAATAAGCAACTAACATAATAATCAAAAATGTTAATATTGTAATATGAACAAGGTTCAGTCCATCTACCCAAGATGGTTTTTGAATATAATTATCTGTTAAAATATTATCCATAACATTTGCATGAACCTCAACTCCAGGATATATAGATTCAAATGGTGTTGACCGTAAATCCAGAAGTCCTGCTGCACTAGTACCTACAATTGCAATTTTTCCTTCTATATCTTTTGGATCAAAATTACCATTGATTATATCTGCAGCACTTACATAAGTAAAAGTTCTTTCACCACCTCTAAAGTTTACAATAATTCTTCCATACCTATCTGTAGGAATTGAATAATCCCCAACATCTATAGATGTTACACCATTCTCATCATAATTTACATATACTTTTTTACTATCACTTATGGTTCTTATTGTTTCAAGTGCTAAAGATGGGTATATTTGATCATCATATCTTATAATAAGTGGTACACTTCGTACTACTCCTGATTCATCTGGTACATTGTTAAAAAAACCACTAGAATATGCATTGTCTTGAACTATTGGAATATTTAGTATTGTTCCATAAGCTTTAATTACCATATTTTTATTTTGATCTGTTCTTCCTCGCTCTATAAAAATAGCAGGAATTTGAGGTGCTTTTTCATCAGCATAATTAGCTTTTGATAACTGAAACTGATATCCTAAAATTGTAGGAGTTTGAGCGACAGTAGAAGCAAATATATAGTCATAATCAGGGATTTTTTCTTTATCAACTTTAAGATGTAATTTATCTACCATAGTTATAGGATTACTTCTATCTTTTTCTGCAAAAACAACATCAAATGCGATGAGTCCAACCCCCGCTTTTGAAAGATTTTCTAACATTTTTGCTACAACATTTCTACTCCAAGGCCATTGCCCTATTTGTTTTAATGACTTATCATCAAGATCTACAACTACAATATTTCCACTATCAGGTTGTTCTCCACGAAGAACAAACATATAATCCCTAAGTCTTTTATCAAATGATTCTAAAGTTTTTGGAATATAAGAATATGTAAAAGATAAAAATGTTGATACAAATATTACTAAAGATAAATAGATTAAAAATTTTACTAAATATTTTTTAAATTTTTTCATAATTATAACTCTATTACATCTTGTGCTTCTACTATCATACCATCATTTAATAACACATCTGATTTTATAATCTCTTTTACAAGCTCTATTTTATATGATGGTTTTATATGATTTACATATACTGTTATATCATCTCTTTTTAATTTTTTCAACTCTTGTGCTAAAAGCTCAGGTGTTAAGTGTTTACTATCATATGCTAATTGTGCCATTCTTGATGGAAAGGAAACATCTATAAGTATACAACTTATTTTTTCATTGTTATTTACTTCATCCCAAATAGAATCACAACAATATGTATCTGATGTAAAAAGAATTGCTTTATTATTTTTTTCTATTACAAAACCATTACTAGAGATTGTATGATTATTTTCAATAGCTTTTATTTTACAATCATCTACTTCTATTACTTCGCCTAAACTAATCTCAACTAATTCAATAGCTTTAAGATCGGAACCTAAAAGGTTTATTTGAGTAAAATCTGGCCAAATATCCCAATTTAAAATATGTTTTTCAATATCTTCAAGTGTTTTTTTTCTACCATATATTTTTAAAGGTATTTTTCTTTGTTCAAAAGTTGCATCTATTAGAAAACCAATATCATTTATATGATCTAAATGTGAATGTGAAACAAAAACATGATTTATATTTTTTATACCATTACCCAAACCTTCAAGTATATTACCTGCATCCATTACTACTTCTTTTGAAAGTTGTAATGAAGTTAAAGCCATATTTGTAGCTTTTCCACCATATGCACCTAATATTTTAATTGAAGGTGTTATATCTTGAGAATATGATTTTACATCCATTTTTTAATCCTTTGTTAGATATTGAACAATATCTTCTACAATTTTATATTGTTTTTGCTTAATTGGAGGCAAAAATAATATATCAAAAAATTGTACTTTACTATTTTCTGATGATAAATACTCATCTTTTAATATATTGTTATTAAAATATTGTTCTAAATTAACTATATTTTTATAATTTACAAGATATATACCTATATCTTTTTCATTATTGATTTGCTCAAAATATTTTTCAAAATATTTTTTATCCACTAGTATGGAACTTTCTTCATAAAACTCTCTTAAAGCAGTTTCTTCTTTGGTTTCACCGTTTTCCATCCCACCTTTTAGGCATCCCCATTTTTGCAAGCTAGATACTGATTTGCACAATAATATTTTAGTAATATTATTTTCAATTTTATATACACATATACCATAAGCTTTTTCTTTTTCTTGTATCACTGTTAAACTCTCTTTTTATAAATATAATATGCAAATCCATACAATATAATTATAGGTAATATTGTAGCAAGTTCTGCTAAAATTACCCCATTAAATGCTAATTTTTGTAAAAAATAAATAATACCCCATATAATAAGAGTAAAAAAGATACTAACAGAACTAAATTTTGCTACATTAAACTCTCTACTACTAACAGTTGTAAAAAAGAATATAATTACTATTAAAGGGATAACAAAAAAAGGGATAATAACTTGAGAATATAATATTGCTCTTATTTTCTGAGTATCTAAATTTTGTTTATCTAAAAGTAAAATAGTATATATCGCATCTTTTATAGAAAATTGTATATTTGCTCTTGAAACATTATTGATAATTTTTGGTTTAAAACCTTCTAGAGTGTATAATAATTTTTTATAACCAATAGTAAGCTTAGAACTATCCCAATTTATTGTAATAGGTTTTTTAATAATTTTTGTATCTAAAACATACCATTTATTATTTTCATAATATGCTTTTTTCCCTATGATAATTTCTATAATATTATTATGTTCAGTTTTAAAAATACGAATATTATTTGCTTTTTTTTGTAATGGAAATAATTTTTCAAAATATATAAAATATTCATTATATTTTAAAAAAATATTTTCTTGAACAGTAGTAAAATAACTATTATTTAAAATTCTACTTTTTTGTTCATATGAATAAGCCAAAGGTGTAGTTTGCAATAAAATTAAAATTAAAGTAATAGCAATAGAACACCAAATAATAGGCATAAGTATATTTAATGGCTTAATACCTAATGAATAAAAACTAGTCATATTGTTTTGTTTTACAAAACCAACCATAACTACAATAAAAGCAAAAACCAATGAAAGAGGTAGTGTAATAGAAAATGTAAAAAAAGATGTATAAAAAATATATAGTATTTGCAAGTTTGCTGAATTTGGCAAATGTGCTGTATTTTGTAAAAAATCAATTAATACAAAAAAAATCTCTAAAGAGATTAAAATTAAAAAAAAACTTTTTAAATATCTTATTAATATATATTTTGTTAAAATACTCAAAATATATACCTTATATATCCAATTTCAATGTATATAATGATTTTACTGTATTTAAAGAATCATTTTTTAAAACCTCTAAAGCTTTAATAACATGTACT
>JAMOPZ010000475.1 GCA_027064245.1 Campylobacterales bacterium | reverse complement strand
CATCTAATTGTTTTGGTAAATATAATGCAAAAATATCTATTTGCTCTTGTTCTTTTTGTACAAGATCATCTCTTGAAGCATTTTTATACTGCTCTATTGACTCTTCTCGTTTTTTTATACCACTTTGAATAAGCTTAATTACCTCTGCATCATCTAAATCTACTCTTTGATCAACTTCAATCTGTTTAATCATAGTATTTATAGCACGAATAGAATCTCTTTTTACTATCTCTTTTGCTCTCATTGCATCTTTTAAATCTGCTTTTAATCTCTCTTTTAAACTCATAATAAACTCCTTATTTTGTACTATTATACCAAACAACAAATTAAAATTTTATTTTTATTCCTTGAAATTGATTTTTATTTTTGTATAATCTTGTAATCTTAAAAACTCTTCTGGAGATTTATATCCTATAATTCTTTTCTCCTTTAACTCTTTACCATCTTTAAAAAATATTAATGCAGGTGGTCCAAAAAGATTAAATTTTTGCATCAATGCTTTATCATCTGTGTTATTTTTTGTAACATCTATTTTTATTAAAAGATAATTTTTTAATACCTCTTGAACTTTAGGATCTTTAAAAGTAATATTATCAAGCTCTTTACAACTCACACACCATGAAGCCCAAAAATCAACCATAATAGGTTTTTTTGATGTTTGTATAATATGATCAAGATCTTTTATAGTTTTTACATAGATATAGTGATGTTTAGTTTCTTTTTTTTGTTTTGCAGATTGCATAACAAACAATGAAGAGCTTATCATAAGCACTACAGCTACTACTTTAGCAAATTTATTGCCATATTTTATTAGATAAAAAGCACTACCCATAGCTAAAATAACACTAAGCCACATAGTAACTACAAATGGTACTATTCTATCAAGCATCCAAATAGCAATAAAAAGCATAACTACACCAAAGATTTTTGATACAGTATTCATCCAACCCCCTGGTTTTGGCATAAATTTACCAGCACCAAGACCAATAATTAATAAAGGTACACCCATACCAAGACTCATAACAAAAAGTGCTAATCCACCTAAAAGTGCATCACCTGTTTGTCCTATATAAACTAAAGCTCCCGCAAGTGGTGGTGCAACACAAGGACCAACAATAAGAGCAGATAAAAATCCCATAATAGCAACACCTACTAATCCACCTTGTTTACTGCTGTTATCACTTTTTTTATTTAATGCACTTTGCCAAGAACTAGGAAGAGATATCTCATAGTACCCAAACATAGAAAATGCTAATGCTACAAAAATAAGCGAAAAAGATATTATCACATAAGGGTTTTGAAGCATAGCTTGAATATTTGCTCCAAAAAGTCCTGCTAAAACACCTGCTATTGTATATGCTATACTCATAGATAGTACATATACTAAAGATAATAACAATCCTTGTAAAGCAGATATTTTACCATTGTTTTGATTTGATTGTTGTACTATAATACTTGAAAGTATAGGTATCATAGGAAATATACAAGGTGTAAGTGCCAAAAGTAATCCAAAACCAAAAAATGTAGCAAGGATAAAAAAGATATTTCCATTTTTTAAAGTATTTGTTATGGTATCTGTTTCATTTAGTGATTTTGTTTTTGAAACTATTTTAGTATTGTTTTGTACCACTTCTGATTTATATTTTATATTCATAGGTGAATAACAAAGACCTTTTTTGGAACATCCTTGATAACTAAATTGTAAAGTATAAGGCGATGAACCTATCTCTTTTTTTATTAAACTTTTAGGAATTTCTACATGAAGAGTTCCAAAATGTACTATAAAATCATGATATTTTATAGCTTTTGGTAAAACTATTTTTTTAGTAAGGTTTATTTTTTTAGGCTTTATAATAGAGATATCTAAAAACTCATCATAAACATATATACTTTTATCAAGATTAAGTGTAAAAACAATATTATTTTTATTTTGTGATACACTAGGTTTAAAAGCATCTTTTGGTTCTAAAAAATCTGTACCAAATAACGATATAATAAATATAGTTATTAGTAAAAGTTGTTTCATTAACTGTCCTTTTTATTTTTATTATACTATAGGAGACTAAAAGAAAACTAAATAAAAAATATTATTTTAAGAATATATTAATATAATATTTTATGATAAATGAAAAATTATATTATAAACGACAAATAGAATTATGGGGCGATCAAAAGCAAGAAAATCTAAAAGATAAATCTATCTTGATCATTGGAAGTGGAGGACTTGGATCAAGCTTAGCTATTAGCCTTGGAAATAGTGGTATAGGGTATATTGATATTATAGATTTTGATACAGTTGCATATCATAATATTCATAGGCAAACTGTTTTTACCCTTGATGATATTAATAGATATAAATCTGAAGTATTAAAAGAGTTTATTTTAGAAAGAAATCAATTTCTTACAATAGAAAATTTTATATCTACATTTGAAGATTTTACTTTTACTAAAAAATATGACCTAATTCTTGATGCTACAGATAACTTACAAACAAGACAAAAGATAGATAATATATCAAAAAAGATAAATACCCCTTGGATATATGGTAGTGTTGAGGAGTTTCATGGTCAGGTATGTTTTTTTGATAAAGCACAATTTAACAGTATTTTTAATATTAGCAATCATACACCCAAAGGTATAGCAGCACCTATAGTACATCATATTGCATCATTACAAGCAAATTTAGCTATAAGATATTTAGTTGATTTGCCTGTTAAAAAAGATTTTTTATATTATTGTTTTTTTGATAATGATGGGATATACCAAACACAAAAATTTGGTTTACCCATATAATATTTAATGAGATGGAAGAAGTATCCTATTTATATCATTATAAACTCCAAATAACATAAGAGAGAATAATATTATCCAGCCTGCAACGGTTAGGGTTATTAGTACTTGTTTATTTGGTGCTTTTTTACTAATCATCTCATAAAAATTAAACATAATATGCCCACCATCTAAAGCTGGTATTGGTAAAAGATTTAAAACACCTAAATTTACCGATATTAATGCCATAGTTAATAATAATGCTACAATACCTGTTTCACTAGCATTTGATATAACTGTACCTATAGATATAACACCCCCTAGTTGATTTGCTGGTATTACACCTTGAATTAACTTTCCCATACCTTGAAATATCATTTTACTAGATTCATATGTTTTATTATAAGCATACTCAATAGACTCAAAGAAACTATACTTAATAGTTATTATTTTAGGAGCTGGTGATATTCCTACCATCTTTTTTTTAATATCTTCGCCAAAAATATTTTTTGTTTTAGTTAAATTTGGAGTTATTTTTATAGGATATATAAGATTATCTCTTTTTACATAAAAAGTTAAAGTTTGTTTTGACATCTTGATAATACCACTTAGATCATTCCAAGTTTTTATATTGTGATTATCTATTTTTATTACTAAATCACCTTTTTTTAACTTAGAAATTGCAGCTGGAGAGTTTGGTAAAATTTTACCAATAGTTGGAGAAAGTGCATTAACACCCAAAATTCCAATAGCTATATATAATACAAATGCCAATATAAAGTTAGCAAAAGGACCAGCTAAAAGTATCAAAATACGCTCAAAAGGTGTTTTACTTTGATATGAATCTGGATCTTTATTTATCAATGATGGATCAAGATCCTCTTGACCTTTCATTTTTACATAACCACCAAGAGGTATAAGCGAAAATCTCCATTTTGTACCTTTGTACTCCTTTTCAAAAAGCATTTTTCCAAAACCTATAGAAAAAACATATACCTTTACACCTAACAATTTAGCAACACTAAAATGCCCTAATTCATGAAAAAAAACTAATATTGATAATACAAGTAAAAATACTACTAAGCCCACAGAAATCCTTTGATTAATTTATTTATGCAATACTACTATAAACTAACTTAATAAAGTTTTTTATACACCTCTATAGCTTGATAATGTTCTTTTACATCATGACATCTTATAATAGTAGCACCTTTTTTTATACCATCTAAATGTATAGCTAAAGTTCCTGGTAATCGTTCTTGTGGATCTGATTTTATAATATTATTTATTAAAGATTTTCTACTAGCACCTAGAAGTACCTCATAGCCAAAGTGTAAAAAATGTTCCATATTTTGTAATAATATAAGATTATGCTCTAATGTTTTTCCAAAACCAATACCAACATCTAAAATAATCTTTTTTATACCAAATTTTTTTGCTTTTGTTATTCTTTGTTGAAAAAATTGATCAATCTCTAAAATAACATTATCGTAAGTGGGATTTTGTTGCATTGTATTTGGAGTACCTTGCATATGCATTATTACTATTGAGGCATTATATTTTGCAGTTAATTTTGCAATTTTATTATTTGATAATCCTGTGATATCATTTACTATATTAAAACCACTTTTTAAAGCATATTTAACCACTTTTGGAGTATAACTATCTATACTAAAATCAACTTGTTTATAAAGCTTCTCTTTTTTGATAGTATCACATATATATTTTACTCTTTTTAATTCCTCTTTTTTATCTACAAATTCACTTCCAGGTCTACTTGAAACTGCACCTATATCTATAATGGATGCTCCATCTTGTATCATCTTTTTTATCATATTTATAGCATCTTGTTTTTTGTATCTACTATTAGCAAAAAAGCTATCATCATTTGCATTTATTACACCCATTATTTTAATATCTTTTTTAGATGGTTTAATAAAAGATTTTAAATTTTTTGCTAACTCTTTTAATCCAAATGGTTGAGATAACTCTTTGTTAGATAATATCTCAAAATGTTTTGCAGTACCTAAAAGTATCACATTGACATACTGTTCTTTTGCTACTATTGTACCTCTAGGAACTGCAAGATCTGCCCCAATTGATAATGCATCTTGTTTTAGAATATTTGCTCCACCTACATGAATATTTTGTATATATAAAGCAAATATTTTAGATTTTTTATCTAAAATATTTACCCCTATAGTATCACATCCTAATTTTTTTAGTTTTTGTTTTAAGTTATTTGTATCTATTTTATAATATTTCATAATGATATTATAGCCCTTTAACTATTTCAATTACTTTAGAAGCATATCCCCACTCATTATCATACCAAAGCACTAATTTTAACATATTATTATTTGTTTGAGTATATCTATGATCTAAAATAGTAGTATATGATAAACCTTGAAAATCACTTGAAACCAAAGGATCATAATTGTTTAAAACAATATCATACTTTTGTTTTTTTGCATACTTTTTAGATAATTTTAAAAAATCATCTTTTTTAATATCATTTTTTAAAAACAATACTATATTAATAACCCCTACAGTTTGAGTAGGAACTCTAAGAGAACTAGATGTTAAAATATTATTTAAATTTGGTTTTATATAACTACAAGCTTCTACAGT
>JAMOPZ010000474.1 GCA_027064245.1 Campylobacterales bacterium | reverse complement strand
GGTATCTCTTTGTCTCCTACTATAGCTACAGTATTATTTGATTTACCATAATCATAACTACCCCATCCTACAAAACCAGCCCCTATAAAAGCTATTGTACTTATCCATATTGTTATAATTAACCATTTTTTATGTCGTTGCATCCATGTTATCATACTATTTTAGTCCTCTTTATTTTTATTTAGCTTGTTATTATACAATTTTCTTCATTATTATTATCTGAATTTATATCAGAATCATCATAAGGATCCATATGAATAGTAATAATCCAATCTTTTTGATCATCAATCTCTTTAATTTGGTCTTCTATTATATCAGCTATTTTATGTGCTTCAAACAAAGTAATAACACAATCAAATACAATATGAACATCTACAAAATTATTGTTTCCTGCACCTCTTGTTTTTAAAAAATGGTAATCATTTACTTTATCTTGAGTCTCAATAATATCAATAATTTTTTTTGATATCTCATCATCTAATGCACGATCAAGAAGTACCAAAACTCCCTCTTGAATTAGTTCATATGCACTATATATAATAAATACAGAGATTGCTGCACCTATAATAATATCTACTATTTCGTATCCAGTAAAATATACTATTATTATAGAAAATAAAACAGCTCCATTTACCCAAACATCAGTTTTATAATGTAAAGCATCTGCTTTTATTACCATATTGTTTGTTTTTTTTGCTACTTTATTTAGATAAATTACAAGTGCAATAGTCACAATTAAAGATATAATCATAATTAACAATGATACACTAAGATAAGATGATACTTCATGAGTATAGTATTTTTTTATAGCAGTGTAAAGTAAAAAAAGACCAGACATAGTAATAATCACACCCTCAATAACAGATGCTAAAGCCTCAATTTTACCTCTACCATAATTAAAAACTTCATCTGCTGGTTTCTCAGAATTATTAATAGCATAATAATTAAAAAGCGATACAAACATATCTAAGATACTATCAACAGCACTAGCAAGAACTGCAACACTTCCACTTAAAATACCTATAGTAAATTTTATAAGTGTTAAAAAAGCAGCAACACTACTTGATACTACTGTAGCTTTTTTTTGTAAAGTCATATTTTAAAATCCTTTTTTGATATTTTTTATACTATAATACCAAATTAAATTTAAAATATTTTTATCTGTTATCTACGATCAAATTATGTTTAAATATTTTTTACTTTAAATATACTTAAATTAAGGTTATCTTAAGTATATTACACTATCATTGCACACTTATTTCAAGAAAGGGTACAGTTTATTATGAAATTTACAAAAAGTATAAATCAAGCTGAAGTTAAAAAAGAGTGGATTGTTGTAGATGCTACTGATAAAATATTTGGTAGAATTATCACAGAGGTTGCTTCTAAATTAAGAGGTAAACATAAACCAACATTTACACCAAATGTTGATTGTGGAGATAATGTTATTATTATCAATGCTAGCAAAGCAAAATTCACAGGTGCAAAAATGGAGTCTAAAAACTACTATACACACTCTGGATATTTTGGTTCTACAAAAACACATAAAATGGCAGATATGTTAGAAAACAATCCTGAAAAGCTATACAAATTAGCAACAAGAGGGATGTTACCAAAAACAAAATTAGGTGCAAAAATACTTAAAAACTTAAAAGTATATGCAGGTGAAAATCACCCACATACAGCTCAGGTACAAGGATAATTAGATGGCAAAAGTTTACGCAACAGGAAAAAGAAAAACTGCAATTGCAAAAGTTTGGTTAGAAGTAGGAAAAGGTGAAATTATAGTAAATGGTCAACCTTTAAATGTATGGCTAGGTGGTCATGAAGCTATTAAAAAAAGAGTTAGACAACCTCTAGAAGTATCTAAACAATTAGAATCTGTAAATATCGTAGCAAAAACATTAGGTGGTGGATATTCTGCTCAAGCTGATGCTTTAAGACATGGTATTTCTAGAGCATTAGTTGCTTACGATGAACAATTTAGAACTATTCTTAAACCTTATGGATTATTAACAAGAGATGCAAGAGTAGTAGAAAGAAAAAAACCAGGTCGAAGAAAAGCAAGAAGAAGCCCACAATTCTCAAAAAGATAATTGTCCTTTTTTACACTTCGAGATGTCAAAGAGATTTTTATCTTTTTGGCATTTTTTTTAATTTTATATTTTAAGGATAGCTATAATGCATATTACAAATACTATTTCGCAAAAGTTTCATACATTTGCTACTACGCAATTTTTTCAACCAATACAGAATATTATAAATACAGGATATGTAAAACTACTAGGCCTTGATATGAGTGAGTTTGAATCTCCTAATAATTACAAAACTTTAAATGCTCTTTTTACTAGAGCTTTGAAAAAGCCTAGAGAATTTGATACTTCAAATAATACATTTATATCTCCAGCTGATAGTTTTGTAAGTGCAAGTGGGGATATACAAAAAGATACAGCTTTACAAATAAAAGGGATGAGTTATAATATTGAAGATCTTTTAACACTATATTGTTATAAAGGCTATAAAAAACTTCTTGATGGTAAGTTTATGAATTTTTATTTAAGTCCAAAAGATTATCATAGGTATCATCTATCATATGATGCTACTATTACTAAACTTATTCATGTACCAGGAAAGTTATATCCTGTTAATTTTGTATATTTAAATAAACAAAAAGATCTTTTTTTAGAAAATGAAAGAGTTATTATAGAGTGTAAGACAGTTACTAATAGATATTTTTATATGGTTTTTGTAGGGGCTTTAAATGTGGGTAAAATGGTATTTACATTTGAACCAAGAGTAAAAACAAATACTAATACAAGATCAGTAAGTGTGTATAAATATGATAATTTAAGTTTAAAAAAAGGTGATTGTTTGGGTTATTTTGAGATGGGTTCTACAGTATTGATTTTTTGGGAAAAAGATATGGTAGAACTAGAAGATCTTGAAAATCAAAAAGTAAACTATACTAAAATTATAGCAAAAAATTTATAAAATTTTATAGGTATCTTTAATTTTGTTTTAATATAAAATATTAGATAATCAGTCAATATGTTTTTTTTAAATTGTTTTAAAGCTATTTAAGAAAAAAATAAATTCATTTTTAAAATTATAGGAGTTCTTATGAAATTAAGTAAAGTAGTTGCCTCAATAGTATTAGCATCATCAGTTGTTAGTGTTAGTTTAGTAGCAAAAAGAAATAGTGATGCGAAATTTATTATGCCATCAAAAGTTCCTGCACCAAAAGATAATGTTATGACAAAACAAAAAGTAGAATTAGGACGAATTTTATATTTTGATCCAAGATATTCAAAAGATGGTAGAGTTTCATGTGCTACTTGTCATGATCCAAAAAAAGGTTGGTCAGATGGTCATGCTAAAGCTATAGGTGTATTTGGACGAGTTGGTCCTAGAAATTCTCCTACAGTTTTAAATACTGCATTTCAATCACATCAGTTTTGGGACGGAAGAGCAAGAAGTTTAGAAGAACAAGCTATGGGTCCTATGCAAGCACATGTTGAGATGGATATGAAACTTGAAGATGTAGCAAAATTTGTTAAAGGAAATAAAGGGTATAAAGCTATGTTTGCAAAAGCATATCCAAAGAAAGAGATTACTCCAGATCTTATAGTAAAAGCTATAGCATCGTTTGAAAGAACTGTTATATCATTACCTTCACCTTTTGATCTATACCTAAAAGGTAATAAAAATGCTATATCAGCAGATGCAGCTATGGGTTGGAGCTTATTTAAAGGTAAAGGTCATTGTACTGATTGTCATGATGGATACAATTTTACAGATGGAAGTTTTCAAAATGTAGGATTAGGTGATGATGATATAGGTAGACAAAAGTTAAAAATGAAAAGAAAAGCTTGGGCTCACGCATTTAAAACACCAACCTTAAGAGATGTAGAAAAATCTGGACCATATTTTCATGATGGAAGTGTACAAACTCTTCAAGAGGCAGTTGCTATTTGTGGAAATGGTGGAAGATATCCAGGTAAAGCAGGAGTATCTTCTATGATAAAAAATAGAAATTTAACATCTAAAGATATAGATCAAATTACAGCATTCTTAAAATCTTTAAGTGGTCCTGATCTTCCTGTCGTTATACCTACAGTATTTCCAAACTAAATAAGGAGAGAAAATATGACAAAATTACTTATAGGGCTTGGCTTAGCTTCAACATTACTTCTTGGAGCAAATCATATAGTGGATCAAAAAGATAAAACTTTTATTCCACATACTTTAAATGTGAAAGTTGGTGATACTATCACATTTAAAAATTCAGATCCATTTGCTCACAATGCTTATACAGATGATGAAGCAAATGAATTTGATATAGGTATGCAAAAACCAGGTGTAGATAAAACTATAACAGTAAAAGTTGCAGGTAAATTTAATGTTGAGTGTGCTATACATCCAAATATGTTATTAGAAGTAACAGCAAAATAGATATAATTATGAAAAAAATATTATTCTCATTTGGTTTTATGGCTTTATCTTTATATGCCTCACAATTAGATCAGGATCAATTTGATCTAGGTAAACAGATCTATGAAGAGACTTGTATCTCTTGTCATGGTGTAGATGGTAAAGCAAAAACTCAGATGCAACTTGTAGTAAAACCAAGAGATTTAACTAAAACACTTCTAGATCAAAATCAAACATATCTTACAACAAAGTTTGGTGCACACTATTGGGGTGCAAAGGCAGATATTATGCCATCATTTGATTCTGTTTATAATGAAGAACAGTTAAGAGCAGTTACTTATTATATTGTACATCACTTTCATCCTGATAGAGAAAAAAGAATAAATACTTTATTAAAAGAATCACAACCAATTCCTAAAAATAAAGATAAAAAGATGGCAAAATGGGGTAAAAAGATCTATAAAAGAAATTGTGGTTGGTGTCATGGATCAAAAGGGCAAGGGGATGGTGTTGCTACAAAAAACCCTATAAACTCTATATATCCTTATGATTTAACAAAAACTTTATTAACTAAAGATCAAATATTTTTATATGCTAAGTATGGTGGACACTATTTTGGTGCGTTTAAAACAGATATGCCATCTTGGAAGAAAAAATATAATGACTTTAAATTACATAGTGTTATAAAATATATAGATGAAGTTCTTAGAAAAAAAAATAAGGATTAGTATATCAGATGCAATATCTAAGAGATCTTGAAACTATATGTAAAACAAACTCATATACAAAAAATAAACAAGGTGTTGATAAAGTAGGGGATCTTATGGTTTCCTATCTTCAACCTTTGGGATTTGAATTTACACGATACAAAAGAGAAGATATAGGTGATCATCTTTTATTTACTACTTCTAAAACATCAGGGGATAAGATACTTTTTTTAGGACATAATGACACTGTGTTTCCTCAAGGTGAATTTGAGAAATTTACTTTTGAT
>JAMOPZ010000473.1 GCA_027064245.1 Campylobacterales bacterium | reverse complement strand
ACTCCATCTATTGTGGTTAAGCCTAGAGCTAAATATGAAGATTATTATAAAGCTTAAGGAGTTTATATGTTCAAAAACCTAACAAATCTTAGTTTGATAACTTTTTTAGCTATTAGTGTATCTTTTAGTGGGTGCTCAGATAAAAAAGAGTCAAAAGAGGAAAAAACAGCTACTAAAACTTTATCTCCAAAAATAGAGATTGTTACAAATAATACAAAAGAGATAAAAGTAGAAGTAAAAGATGATAAAAAATCAACTAGTAAAAATGCAAAATCTTTTTATTATGATTATGGTGAAAAAAGTGAATATTCACAAGATGCCGAACCTGCAAATAAAGATGCAGATGTAAGAGTAAGACCAAGAACTGTTTTGGATGCTTATTCTCATATAAGAAGTCCTTATGAAAGAGTGCAAGTATCATTGATAGCTAGACAACTTAGTTCTACATTTAGACTAAAATGTTCAGCTTGTCATGATGACTATGCAAATGGAGTATTAGGGCCATCACTTTTAGGAAAAGATGCATCATATATTTATAATAAAATTATAGAGTTTAAAACAGGTGTAAAATCAAATCCACTTATGAGTGATTTAATAAAACATATGGATAATAAAGAGATAAAAACTATAGCTAATGAAATATATGAATTCAATAAGCAAGTACAAAAATTAAGGGGTAGATAATGAAAAATATAATAGCAGGAATTTGTACTCTAATCACATTTGGTATAATGGGTTTAGTGTATTCAACAGGAGGTGCATACAATGGTGGAGAAGCTGGTAAAATTATTAAAGATATAGGTAATAGAACAGCTACTACAAATAAAAATAATGCACCAAAAGAGAAATCAGATAGACAAAAAGAGGATGAAGCATTAAATGCACTTAGAGAAAAAGCAGGAAATGTTGGTGGCTTTAAAGTAAGTGATGAATATAAAAGTAAATGTTCTTCTTGTCATGGTGTTGATGGAAGTGGTATGCAATATGGTAAAAAACTTATGGGTCCTAAACTATTTGGTCAAAGTGAACAAGAGATATATAAAAAGCTTGATGACTTTAAAGCAGGAAGAAAAGAAAATATGATTATGAAAGGTCTTTTAATGCATCTAAATCAAGATGATTTAAAAAGATTTGCAAAAGAGATAAGTGAGTTTCCTTCAAGAAAAGCGGCACTTAAATAAGTAAAGTAAAATATTAGGATAAGATAATGGATAAGTACAACAACAGGGAAACAATAAAAAATACAACTTTTTGGTCAACATTTTTTGAAACAACAAAAGATGGTAAAAAGAAGTTTAGTTATAGGATGAAACGATGGATTTTAGTAATATCTATCCATTTATTATTCTTCCTATCATTTGCAATAGATATCCAAACACTTGAGGGTACTTTAAATGGATCTAGATTTTTAGGTTTTCACCTTATAGATGTTTTTACAACTTTAGAGATGTTAGCAGCTGAACATCATATACATATTAATATAATTATAGGTGTTAGTACAATTATACTTTTTTATCTACTTGTAGGTGGAAGAAGTTATTGTGCTTGGGTATGTCCATATGGAATATTAAGTGAAATTGGTGAAAAATTACATAATAAACTTGTAGCTAAAAAAATTATAAAAGAGAGAAAATTTGATCATAGGGTAAAATATATCTTTTGGGGAATGTTTTTACTTTTTGCAGCAACAAGTGGATATTTAGTATTTGAAACATTTAGTGTCGTTGGAATCATGAGTAGATTTATAGCTTATGGATGGAGTTTAACTTTAGTATGGGTGCTTGTAGTATTTCTTATTGAGGTATTTTATTCAAGAAGAGCTTGGTGTAGTTATATATGTCCAATTGGTACAACTTATGGTATGATAGGAAAAGTTTCAGCTTTAAGAGTACAATGGAATGATAACTGTGATAGCTGTATGGTTTGTCATGATGTTTGTTTTGAAAATCAAGTTTTAGAGATAACAAAAGCAAAATATAAAAAACAAATAAGTGAAAAAGGTATAAAAGAGCAATATATTACTGGAGCTGATTGTACACTATGTGGAAGATGTATAGATGTGTGCCATAAAGATGCATTAAAATTTGATTTTAGGTTAAAAAGTTTAGTATGATAAATATTTTAAATTTAACAAAAAAATTTGATTCTCATATCTCTTTAGATAAGATCACTTGTGATTTTAAAAAAGGAGATAGTGTGGCACTTATGGGTGCAAATGGAGCTGGAAAAACTACACTAATTCGCTCAATTTTAGGTTACTATCATCCTACTAGTGGAAGAGTTCTTGTAAATGGATTTGATCCTATAAAAGAAAGAACCAAAGTATTAGAACATATAAGTTTTGTACCTCAACTTCCACCTCCTATTAAGCTTAGTATCTCAGAGCTTATAGCATATATATGTGCTAGCAGTGATGTAAAAAAAGATGATATTATCTCATATGCAAATCAGATGAAATTAGATATTCAAAACAATATGAATAAATCTTTTTTTAAATTAAGTGGTGGTATGAAGCAAAAACTTCTTATAGCTATTAGTTTAGCTAAAAAAAGTGATATTATTATTTATGATGAACCAACTGCAAATCTTGATCCAAAAGCACGAGATGATTTTTATAAACTTCTTAAACAAAATGAAGATAATAAAATTTTACTTTTTGTAACCCATAGATTAGAAGAGGTACAAAGTTTAGTAAACAGACAGATCTATATGGATCTTGGTAAAATTGTCTCAGATGATAGGATGTAGGGATATATAGTATGAAATTTTTATTATATATTTTTGTAGTTTTATTTTTATTTACAGGTTGTGATAAAGAGGTAAAAAAAGGTCTTCATGAGGTTCATTGGGATCGTGATATGTGTGAACGATGTAAAATGGTAGTAAGCGATAGAAATCATGCAGCACAAGTAATAGATCCAAAAAATGGAAGATCATATATGTTTGATGATCTAGGGTGTGTTGTGCTTTGGTTTCAAGACAATGATATACAGTGGGAAAAAGAAGCAATTATTTATATTACTGATATTAATACAGGTAAGTTTATAGATGCAAAAAAAGCTTGGTATGATACTACTAGTAGAACACCTATGGATTATGGTTTTGGCGCACATGAAAAAAAAGATAGTTCAAAACATTATATTACTTATGATGAAGCAAGACTTAGAATCCTAAGGGGTGAAACTATGCAAAATCCACAATTAAAAAAGGCAAATCAATGAAAAATTTATATTTAATAGCATTTTTAGATCTAAAAGAGTCTATACGAGCTAGATGGTTTTTGATATATTCTGTTGTATTTGGTGGTATGATAGCACTATTTTTTATAGCAGGAGTTACAGAATCTCAAGTTATGGGATTTTCAGGGCTTAGTAGATTACTTCTTATGTATATACAAGTAACTATTGTTATATTGCCTATTTTTATACTTATTACAACTGTTAGGTCAATTTCAGGAGATAGAGATAGTCATGTATTAGAGTATATGCTTTCATTTCCTATATCTTTAAAAGAGTATTATTGGGGTAAAATAATTGGTAGATTTATAACTGTTTATATCCCTGTAGTTTTTGCTATGATAATTGCTGTAATTTATGGTGTAACAAAAGGTGCTGCTATTCCTTGGGATATATTTTTACTTTATATTGGGTTACTTTTTTCTATGAGTAGTGCATTTTTAGGTATAGCATTTTTTATATCATCATTTGTAAAGTCAAGTGAAGTTGCTTTAGGAATTGCATTTTTTATATGGATATTACTTTTAGCTTTTATAGATATAGCTCTTATTTCACTTATGATGCAAGATAGAGTAAATGAAGGATTAATTATAGGTATAGCATTGGCTAATCCTATGGAGATATTTAGAATTGCAGCTATCTCTCTTTTTGATCCACAACTTACAGTGATGGGACCTGTTGCATACTATATACTTGATGCAATATCTCAACCTATGTTTGTTTTATTGTCTATTGGATATCCTTTATTACTTGGTATTGGATTTGCATTTTTAGGCTTTAAAATATTTAAAAAGAAAGATTTGGTATAGGAGTTTATATGAATAAAATATTTATAGGGTTATTATTTGGTTCTTCATTGTTATTAGCTTCAAATAATACAATGTTAGATATGGAACAAAAATTAACGATAAATTATGATAAAAATAGTACAGGATTTATCCGTCACTTAAAACTTTATCAATATCCATCTTGGGTATCAAAAATAAAGTTAAGCAGTGGAAAAGAGTTGCTTTTCTCATCACCAAAATCTATGTTTGAATTATATTTTAGACCTGGTAGATGGTATGATTTAAATATAAAAAAAGAGAGTGATTTTTTACAGTTAATTGTAACTGATTTTAATACATTAAAACCTATTGATGCAAAAGGTGCTTTTTATGTATATGGCAGTAGAATGATAGCTCCATCAGGAGATGATCTACCAGCTTTTTCATCATATAATGAAGCAAAAAAGTTTATGAAAAAATATAATGGTTCAAGAGTTTTAAGCTTTGATAGAGTAAATTACGGACTAATAAAATTATTAAACGGGAGTATATAATGAGCAAGCCAACACCAATAGATGTAGAAATAGAGCTAGATTCAAATAGATATATAGTAAGTGAAACAGATGAAAAAGGTCGTATAACTTTTGCAAATATTATGGAAGAGATTCATAGATTTTATTAATCAATTGTATAGAAGGTAGAGAATATGAGATATTTTATTTTTAGTACTGTATTTTTTATCTCTACTTTGTATGCCATTTCACTTCAAGATGCTATAGATAAAGCACCTGCATACTCAACAATAAAACTTTTTAAAACTACCTATAATGGTAATATAATTATATCAAAACCTATTGTTTTACAAGGTGATCAAAGTATTATTAAAGGTGATAAAAAAAATACTGTTATTACTATAAAAAGCAATAATGTAGTTTTAAAAAATCTTATTATAGTAAATAGTGGCAAAAGAGTTGAAAATCTTGATAGTGCTATTTTACTTGAAAAATCAAACAATTGTAAAATTATTAATTGTACTATAAAAGATTGCTTATATGGTATAAATCTTGCTATTTCAAATCATACTCTTATAAAAAATAATATTATAAGTTCAATAGATACTTTACCATTACAACAAAAAGGTAGTGGTATAAAGATATGGTATAGTAATAATACTATAGTAGAAAATAATATTATAAAAAATATAAAAAACAATGTTGTTAGCTTTTCTCATAATACTAACTTTATAGATAATAAATTTTTAAATAGTATGTTTGCATTACATTTTTCAAATTCAAGCAATATAGTAGTAAAAAATAATATTTTTAAGTATAACTCAAGTGCAATAGTATCAATGGGTACAAAAAATATTGATATATTTAAAAATAAAATTTTAAGCTCAAAAGGTGCTGCAGGTATTGGTATAGTCTTAGGTGGTGG
>JAMOPZ010000472.1 GCA_027064245.1 Campylobacterales bacterium | reverse complement strand
CGTAGCCGTAGCTACGGTGGAAATTTTGTAACGAAGTCAGTAAAGTGCTTACTCTTTTGCCCTACGGGTGGTTTTTGTAGCACTCGATTACGGCGTTACATCTCATCAGCATAGCTAAAGCTATGCTTCTTCGATGTGCCTTGTACTCAAATGCTACAAAAACCACTCAGGGTATCATTAGTGCGTAAGGTCAGTTACTAAGTAAAATTAAGTAAAAATTTCTCTAACCAAAATTTAATATATGGTAAGAGTGTAATTATTAGTATATAATAGTATAATAATTTTTAAAAAAAGGTTTGTATTGAAAATTATAAAAGAAGATAATATATCTACAGCTATTATATTTGCAGGTATATTTATGATAGCTACACTTATGATTTTTAGTGGTTACTATTTTATAACTAGACAATACCAAACTTTAGACAGAGAGATAAAAGAGATAAAAGATGCTTATGTTGTATCTCAAAGAAAACTTATAAAACGAGAAGTTGATTCAATAATAAAACTTATTAGATTTAAAAGAGCTATAAATCCAAAATATGATGAAGAAAAATATAAAGAAGAGTTAAAAGACTGGATAAGAACTATACGATTTGGGAATGATAAAAACAACTATCTAATTATCTATAAAATAGAAAATTTTGGTGGTGGAGATAAATTTGCCAAGATGTTAGTAAATGCCAATAGAAGTGACCTTGAGGGTAAATATATATCAACAGAATATAAAGATGCAAATGGGAAAAAATTTCGAAAAGAGTTTCTACAAGAGATAGGTATATATGGCTATGCTTTTGTTGATTATATGTATAAAAAATTAGATTCAGATTTAGTTAGACCAAAAGTATCATACTTTAGACTATATCCTCATTGGGATTGGATTATAGGTGCTGGAGCATATCTTGATGGAATCAATAAAGAGATAGAGATAAAAAAGAAATCTCTCGAAACAAATGTAGAAATGGAAATAACTTCTGCTATATTTTTATTTTTGCTATTTTCAGTTATTGCTAGTTCTTTTGCAGTATTTTTTGGAAGACAAATAGAGATAGTTCTAAAAAACAAGAATATACAAGTAAATCAAAAAAAAGAAGAGCTTAAAAAACTAAATAGAGAACTTGCTCAGCGAGTAAAAAATGAAGTGCAAAAAAGTAGAGAGCAGGAACAACTCCTTATTGAAAAATCAAAATTTATAGCTTTAGGTGAGATGATAAGCAACATAGCCCACCAATGGAGACAACCACTATCAGAGCTTTCAGCCATCATGATGACACTAAAATTTAGCTACACTTTTGGAAAATTAGATATCGATACAATGAGTAAAAAAAGTAGTGAAGCTGAACACCTTTTGGAATATATGTCAAAAACAATAGATGATTTTAGAGAATTTTTTATGCCTTCTCGTGAAAAAAAAGAGTTCCTTGCTAGTGAAGCTGTTAGTTCTGTAATGAATATTATAGGCTCTACTATAAAAAATGAAAATATATCTTTACATGTAGAGATTCCAAAAGAGACTAAAATATATGGGCATAAAAATGAATTTGAACAAGTTTTACTCAATATTATCACAAATGCAAAAAATATTTTAGTTGCTAAAAAAATAGTTAATCCCAAAATAGGAATAACTATTATAAATAGTGATAATTTTACATATCTTTCTATAAGTGATAATGCAGGAGGCATAGAAGCAGATCCAATAGAAAAAGTTTTTCAACCATATTTCACAACTAGAGAAGATATGGGAGGAACAGGAATTGGACTATATATGTCAAAGTTAATTATTGAAAAAAGTATGGGAGGTATTTTAGTTGCTAAAAACTGTTATGATGGAGCTACGTTTACTATTAGGTTAAAAAAAGTAGATTAATAAAAGGCTTGGCAAACTTTTAAAAATTACTCTTTTTATATTCTCAAGTAGAAAATATGAATTTTGCTTGGTAAAATTATAATAGATTAAAGATAACAGACGGTTAACATTTAATCTAAAGATATTGATTCAACAGTAGGAATACCTATCATTTGATGTTTTTTTACCCTTTTTACTGCTTTTACTTTAACACTCTTTTTCTTTTTATAAATTTTATTAATATTTTTCGTTTTAAAATTAGCTTTTTTTATCAAATATAACTCTTTCAATATATCATTTTTAATAACTGCATAGACAAAATCACCTTTTTTTGCGACTCTATTTGGACTAGTAAATTTTGCATAAGATAGTTTATAATTGCTTGTATCTTCACTCTTAACTTCATATTTCCAAAGAGTATTTACTTTTACTACGTTTACTACTTCTCCTTTTATGCTTCCACTAATTGTTATATTTTTTACTAAAGATACCTTTTTCTTTTCAATATGTACTTGAGTATTAACAATACTTTTTTTAGGCTTATACTCCTGATATACTACTTCATCAGTTTTTGTTGAAGCACAACCTATAAAAAATACTCCTATCAAACAATATACAACCAATTTAATCATAAAACTTCTCCCAATTATAACTATTCATTTAAATATTTCTATGAAGTATACTATATGCAAAGATAAATTAAGCTAATATTTACATATATAAATATAATTTTTACAACTAACACTTTGATTATCTAAAATACTATGTTAGAATAGGATAGAAAGATAAGGAGCAAATGTGTTTCAAAAAAAGCCTTTAATCTATATACTTTTATCTCTACTAATCTTTTTTATCATAATAGAAATATCTTCATTTTATATAGGTTATAAAGAGGCTACAAAAAGAAACTTTCTTAACGATACACATGCAATACAAACTACATTGGAGTCTCAAGAATTAACACTTAAAACAATTGCTAGTTTTCTTTCAAAAGACAAGAGTGTTTTAGATGCTTATAAGTACAATAATCCAACATTATTAAAAAATCATATCAATCCAATATGGAAAGAAATTTCAAAAAAACAGTATATTCATGAAATACATTTTTTTAAACCTCCAGCAATCTCTTTTGTAAATTTTTCAGACTTTAAGTCAATTGGTACAGATGTCTCTGATTCTCGTTTAGATATTAAGTGGATAACATCCTCATTTCAGACTAGCACCCATACTCTTATATGTAAAACTTATGCTGGTATTCGTACCACATATCCAATAATAGATGAAAATAAAAAAATGCTAGGTGGCCTTTCCATAGGAAAAAAACTAGACTGGCTTACTAAAAGCATAAAAAAAGATACTCATCATGATGCATTTTTAATATATACAAAAGAAGCTACAAGGTCTTTATCAAATAAATACTATCAAGAATTTATGAAAAATAAAAAGACTGTAGGAAAATATATTTTTGCAGATAGAACAAGTAGTATCTCACCAAACATTATAAAATCTCTTAACTTTAATAAAGATATTCAAAAGATATCAACTACAAATAGTCCATACTTTTTATATCGTTATCCAATTGTAGATTTTAATGGTAACGTAATTGCTTATATTTTTACATTAGATGATATGCACATATATTACAAAGAATTTTTCAAAATTTTTATAAAACATCTTTTTATATTTAGTATCATAACTTTAATTATATTTTTTATCGTAAAATATTTTCCAAATACAATAAACAAAAAGCTACAAAGAACTATAGATACACTAAATGATGCACAAAGAACTGCCCAAATAGGAAGTTATCTCTACGATATTAAGGCAGAAACTTTGGAATGGTCAGATGAACATTATAGATTATTTAAAGTTGATAAAAATTCTTTCACTCCTTCACTTGAAAATTTTCTCGCATTTGTACATCCTAAAGATAAAGAATTAATTAAAAATAAACTTCAAGAAGCACTTCAAACAAAAGAAAGAATAGCATTTCAATACTCTATAATTCTAAATGATAGTACAATGCTAGATGTTGAATCTACTTCACAAATTGTACAATATAGTAAGCTGGAAGAGCCCCTTATTATAAGTGGTACTGTTCAAAATATTAGTGAACTTAAAAAACTTGAAAAAGAAAATCAAAACAAATCACAAGAACTAATAAAACAGCTCTATACAGATAAACTTACAAATATTGCCAATAGAACAGCTCTTATTTACGATATAGCACAAAACAAAGAAGCTTTTATCGCTATTATAAATATTCGTTCATTCAAAAATATAAATGATGTTTTTGGCTTTATCAACGGTAACTTTATATTAAAAGAATTAGCCCAGTTACTATTTAAAATGTTATCTGGAAAAAATATACGTTTATATAGAATTGGTAATGATGAATTTGCTCTAATAAACAGTCAAAATATCTTAAAAAAAGATTTTGAACACTTAATTAAGGATATTACTAAAAAGGTAGAAAATACTCAATTTTATGATAAAGATTCAAATTTTGAGATAAGCGTTGCTATATATGCAGGTATATGTTTTAATAAAGGCAATAGACTTGCTAAAGCTGATATCGCTCTTTCTCAAGCAAGTGCTACTCATAAAGATTATATAATATACTCAGAAAAACTTGATACCATAAATAAGCAAAAAAACAAACTTAAAATAATCGGTCAAATTAAAAAGGCTTTATACAATGATGATATCCTTGTGTACAACCAACCCATAGTAAATAAAGAAAAAAAGATAGTAAAATATGAAGCACTTGTACGAATGCAATACGGCAAAGATATACTGTCTCCTTACGTTTTTTTAGAAATTTCTAAAAAAACAAAATACTATACTCAAATCACACAACGTGTAGTTCAAAAAACATTTGAAATCTTCAAAAATAAAAAAGTCTGCTTTAGTATAAATCTAATTGCACAAGATATCTTAAATGATGATACTATCAATTATATTAAACAACAACTCAATCAATACGAAGATAAAGAAAAAATTATCTTTGAATTAGTAGAATCTGAAGACCTATATAGTATCCCTGAAGTTGCTGAATTTATAAAATATATTCAAAGTACTGGAGCAAAAATTGCCATAGATGATTTTGGAACTGGATACTCAAACTTTTCTTATATGATGCATTTACGACCTGATTATTTAAAAATTGATGGCTCTTTAATAAAAAATTTAGATACTAATAAAGATGCACTTAAAATAGTTAAGACTATTATTACTTTTGCAAAAGAGTTAAATATAATAACTATAGCAGAGTTTGTACACTCTAAACAAATATTTGACATATGTAACAACCTTGGGATAGATGAATTTCAAGGATACTATTTTGGTGAACCTATCACTGAAATCTAATACTCTAAATATTTTTTCTACTTATTTGTTTATTTTTTGAAATTAAGATATAATTTCTATCTATTTTCTGTGGGGTCGACATGGCTTCGACAGGAGTAGTTTTAGCTTATGGCTGCATGTCGGATGTGAAGGACTTCCGTTAGACAAACCTTCAAAAACATAACTGCTAATAACAGTAACTATCGTCCAGCTTACGCAGTAGCGTAAGTTTAACCTTAGCCTAACGGCTTTTGGACTG
>JAMOPZ010000471.1 GCA_027064245.1 Campylobacterales bacterium | reverse complement strand
CATTTAGTAGTGGATATTTATGTGGTAAACTATGAATAATTTAATTAAAAATATTAGAAATTCTCTTGCTTTTGGTGATACTTTTCAATTGCCTAAAAATTTTAAAATAGATTTTAATCCTTTAATTTCTCAGGTATATATTACATTATATCAAGATGGTATCAAATCAATACGATGGGGTTCTAAAAGAAATAATATTCAAAATACAATTGAAAGAATTATAGAAAAATTGAAAAAAAATAAAGATTTTTGTTTGTTTGATATTAGCAGTGAAACTAATTGTAGAATTATGTTTGAGATAATACTGTTGGAAAAAAATTGTAATATAAACAATCTTACAACAATGAATATATATTCTAAAAATAGATTTGAACCTGGTAAAACAGGATTAATATATACATATAAAAATATAAAAAGATATTTTATGCCAACAGATGGTTATACTAAATCTATTATGAGCATTAATCAATTATTAAATTATTTATCAAAACAATGTGGAATAGCTAAAAAAACACAAAGCATAAGTAAAAGAATTTATTTTATGAGAAATGAAGATATATCATATAAATTAATATATAGTCAAGCATTTATCTCATACGAAGATAGAGTTTTAGAACTTGATCGTGGTTATCCAAAAGAAGAATGTAAATTTACAAATAAAATTATTTATAATAAAACTATAAAAAGTATTAATTGGTTAATAAAAAATATGAATAGTGATGGAAGTTTTTTATACTTCTATGATCCATATAAAAATAGTGTTGTTGATTATTTGCATCCTAATATGAAAAATCCACTTTATAATAATATCTTAAGACATAGTGGAGGAACAATATCTTTAATAAAAGGTTATGAATTAACTAAAGATAAAATATATCTTGAAAAAGCAAAAGAATCTATTAAATTTTTTATTTCTACTTTAAAAATAGATTTATACAAAGGAAATTTTGCTTGTTATCCATTTTTTAATAAAAAATCAAAACTTGGTGGAGCAGGAATAGGATTAGTTGCTATGATGCATTACTATATTCAAACACAAGATGAATGTTTTAGAAAAACAATAGATGGATTAGTAAGACATATATTAAGTAGAATAGATAATAGTGGAGAGATGATAGGGTATTATATACATCCTAAATTTAATAATGGCAAACCTATTATAAATCCAGATAATAATCTTAAAAAAGAGTTATTTTCTTTTTATTATCCTGGTGAGGCATTGTTAGGTTTAGCTTTATATTATTTAAATATTAATAATATTGATATGAAATTAAAACAAGATATTAGAATAAAATCAGAAATGGCACTTGATTTTTTAGTTGATATTAGACCAATAAAGTATAAATATATGTTTACAACACTTCCTTCAGATTCTTGGCTTATGCAAGCAATAGAGGAGTGGATTAAAGTAGATGGTTTAAAAAAACAATCGTATATAGATTTTGTTTTTAATGATACTAAACAGATGTTTAAACAAATGTATAAAGATAATAATACATTAGCTATAAATAAAGATTATATTGGAGGTTTTTTTTATAATTATGGTGATCATGTTTATCATGATGCTTCAAGATGTGAAGGGATAGTAAGTGCTTATAATTTAGCTAAATATTTAGGATATGATGATAAAGTAGATAATATTATGGATCATATGAAACTAAATGTTCAAGGATTGATAAAAACTTTTCATAGTAAAACATCAGTATATCCACATATTGATCAAAAAAAAGCATTACACAGTTTTAGATTTAAACTAACAAGACAATGGGTAAGAGTAGATAGTGTTCAGCATGCTGTTTGTTTTTTATCTAGATTTTACAAAGCCAATTTAGAACATATAAATCAAAATTTTATTGATGAATATGAGATTTTATCAAAACTTGATATGGCAGGGTATAGTAATGTCTATAAAGTTAAAGATAAAAATGATAATAAAATATATGCTTTAAAAATGATCAAAGAACCTCGATATATGAAATTAATAGAAAATGAAGAACAAGCATTAAGATTAATGAACCAAATATCAGATATAAAATATTATAAAGCAAAATCGTATAATGATAGTTTTTATTTTATATTTGATTATGCTGCTGATGGGAATTTAAAAAAATATGTTGAAACAAATGGAGTATTTGATGAGAAAACAGCAGAAAGAATTACTAAAAATATTCTAGATTATTTATATTTTATGAATGATAATAATATATTACACCTTGATATAAAACCAGCAAATATTTTATTAAATAAAGGTAAAATATCATTATGTGACTGGGGTATAGCACAATTTACACCGTATGTAAATAGTGTACATCTAAAAGGTAATCCAATCTATATAGCCCCAGAATTTTACAAAGGTGAACTTTCTATTAAAAGTGAAATATACTCTTTAGGTTGTTCACTATTTTTTTTATTGACAGGTAAACATATATTTAATCTAAAAAAGAAATATCCATTGTATCAAAAAATATATTCACATATCTATTTAAAACCTGATTTATCAGAGATAAAATCAAATAAATTAAGATATTTAATCTCAAAAATGCTCATTAAAGAACCAGAAAAAAGAATAACTTTAGATGAGATAAAAAATATTTTATATAGTAAAAATTTTAATAAAATAATTATCCCTGTAATACAAAAACAAATAGTAAATATTGATGATGAGTATTCTTTGTATAAAAAAATGGCACTAGATAATATACAATTTGGTGAAGATAAATTCGCAAGATTTTTTAAAGATACAGACTATCTATTAATGAAAAAATGGCTTATAAAAGCATCTGTAAGTGGATATTCAATTTCTCAAAATAGACTGGGCTATCTATATTTTAAAAAAAGCAATTATAAAAAAGCATTTCATTATTTTGGACAAGCAGCATATCAAGGTCATGATATGGCACAATATTATATGGGAATATTATATCAAAATGGATTAGGAATAACAAAAAATACAGATATTGCACTAAAATGGTTTAAAAAGTCTGCAAAAAATGGATATAAAAAAGCTTATAATAAACTAGATGAATTAAATAAAGAGGTAAAATTAAATTTTAATAAAAAAAATAATTTAGATAATGATCTTTTATTTAACTTAGAAAGTATATCAAATATTACAGGTGGATATTGGACAAATATTACTAATGAATTTAAAATAGATAATTTTCAACATATTTTAAAACATATTAAACAAAATGACCTATTTGTTGTCCATTATGAAAATTGGTATAATAAAAATAAAAATAATGAAGATAAAATTTTAGATGCTATACAAAAAGGTGCATCTTCTATAATGGTAGAAAAAAATAGTGTAATAGAGTATAATATTCCAACATTAAAAGTTGATAATACATATATGGCACTAAGAAAACTTGCTTTATATGCATCGTATAAATCAAAAGCAAAAAGAGTTGTAGTAACAGGAAGTTTTGGTAAAACATCTTTTAAAAGACATCTTTATGAACTTATAAAAGATCAGTATATAACTTATGCTAGATTAAATAGTTCTAATAGAGTTGCTTCTACATACGGTAATTTAGCATCTCTAAAATATAATACAGAGGTAATAATAGTTGAAATTCCAATAGGAACCAATCAAAAAACTCAAAGAAGAACTCAATATGTAAAACCAGATATTTGTGTTATCACATCTATTGGTCATGAGCATATTGAAAGACATGGAGATATTGAAAATATTATAAAAGAAAAGTGTTCTATAGTATCAACTTTACAAAAAAATGGTAAAGTTATAATTGATTCTACAAGTAAATATTATAATATGATCATCAAAGAATTAGAACAATATAATGATATTAAAATTTTAACTTGTGGTACGACTAATAACAATAATGGTGTATTATTACAGTATAAATTTAGAGATTTTGAATGGGATGTTACTAGTAAAATTGAAAATAAAATATATAAATACAAAGTACCATTTATAGAATATCATGCACCTTTAGCCTCTACTATGGAATTGCTCTGTGCAAAATATTTAGGATCTGATATTTTAAAATGCTCATCAATATATAAAAATTGTACAAATTATAAAAGTAGTGGTTTGTTTTATAAAGTTAAGCATAAAAATAAAAGTTTTTATATATATGATCAAAGTAATAGAGGCGGTATAGAAGGATATATATCTTTTTTTAAAACTATATCCTTAATAAAACCAAAGAAAAATGGGAAAAAGATTCTTATTACATCAGAGTTTGTTGATTATAAAGATGGTGAGATGGAAAATATTGATATCCCTTTGTTCCAAAAATTAATTAAAGAGTCAAATATAGATCTGTTTTACAGTGTAGAAAAATTTAATAAGCACAATAAAGTACTAGAAAATACAGGTATTATAAATATTCATGGAAATAAATTTGAAGATATAGAAGTAGAAGTATTAAATAATATTAAAGATAATGATATAGTTTTTATAAAAGCTATATTTGAAAGTAGATTACCAGAATTTGTAAAAAAAATAGAACAACAGAAGAAGTTTTGTAGATTTTCTAATTCACCATTATGGGATTTACAAAAAAATTATTATAAAGATGCTGGTATTGATGCATGGTCAAAAGCAACAGTTCCATTTACTGCTACAACTAATAATTTTGTTGCAAATGGATATGCACAAACAATCAAAATGTTTATATCAGATGTTGAACAATTAAATAAAAATAGTTTACCTATAAATATCATTGAGCTAGGTACAGGACATGGTAGGTTTAGTTTTTTATTACTTCAATCATTGTGTAAAATTTTTAATGAAATAAATATTCCATTTCGTTATATAATGACTGATGTAGCAGATGTTAGTATAAAGGCATGGAGCGAACATATAAAATTAAAACCATTTATTGATAAAGGTATTTTAGATTTTGCAATATTTGATGTAGTATCACAAAAAGATACAAAATTATTTTTTTCAAAAGAATCATTTGAAAATAAAATTAAAAATCATACAAATGTAATTATTGCAAATTTTCTTTTTGATGTTTTACCTTATGATATTTTTAGGGTTAAAAACGGAAATATTCAAGAGTGTTTAGTAAATATAGATTATGATAATAATAAAAAAGAGATACCTGAAATAATAAAAAGTATAGATAAACAGTATATTTATATGCCAATCAATAAAGAGTATTATGATGTACCTAAATGGAATAGATTATTAGAGTATTATAAAGATAATCTAATAGAAGATACTACTTTTCAATTTCCAATTTCAGTATTGAAAACTTTTGATTATTTTAAAAGTTTATCAAATAGTTGTTTATGGCTAATTGCAGAAGAAGCTATAATTGATATAAAACAATTTAAAAATAATAAAAATATAAATATGAATCTTAATGGTGGTTTTGATGTTAGGGTAAATTTACATGCTTTATTTGAATATATAAAAAATAAAGATACTCTCTTTTTATCATCAGATTTTCCAGATGAAAGATTTGATAGTTATGGAGTTTTAACA
>JAMOPZ010000470.1 GCA_027064245.1 Campylobacterales bacterium | reverse complement strand
TTACTTCTTGAAGCTATGGACATTTTAGTTAAAAAGGGGCTAGATATCCAAGCATATATAGTTGGTCATGCTATGGATGAGGCTTACTTAGAAAAACTAAAAGAAGATGTAAAAGTTAAAAATCTTGAAAATAATTTTCACTTTCTAGGTTTTGAAAAAAATCCACATCGTTTTATGCAAGCTTGTGATGCTGTTATAATGGCTAGTAAATGTGAAACTTTTGGACTTGTGAGTATAGAGGCAATGCAGGTTGAAACTGTGGTTATTGGAGCTAATACTTGTGGTGTTTTAGAAATTATTGATGATAAAAAAACAGGTTTACTATTTGAAAATCAAAACTCTAAAAATCTAGCTGAGAAAATAGAAGTTTTATATAGTGATAGTGAATTTAAAAATAAACTTGCCAAAGCTGGAAGAGCTAAGGCTGAAGATAAGTTTTCTAATGTTAAACAGTTTGAGAAGTTGTCCGACATAATAGGAACAATTTAGATGATTGGTATTTTTATATTATTTATTATATCGTTGCTTATAATATTATTTTTAATAAAAAAGCGTAAAGCCTTATATAATTACGATGTAAAAAAAGATTATATATATGATATGAGATCTGCAGATGAAGTATTTGATATAAATATTCAGAACAAAAAAATAATAAATTCTATAAAAGATGTAAAATATGATACTGGTATGTTAGAAATTCATATAGCATCAACATTACTTGGAGAAATAAAACAACCATATATAATCATAAAACAAGGTGAAAATAAATTTTATCAATATTTTGAATATGGAGCAAAAGGGAAGCGTTATTTAAATATTCCAAAGTGTATTGATTTTGAAAATAAAATAAATTTAGAGACTAATAATTGTAATATTATTAAACAAAACTGTAAGTTATTTCTTTTTAATAATGAAATAGATTTAGATGAAAATGTTTGTATTATAGCGCCACATCCAGATGATGCTGAAATTGCTGCGTATGGTTTATACAGTAGTAGTAAAAATACATATATAGTTACTGTGTCTGCATCCGAAAGTGGAAAAACAATTTATCAAGGCTTAGATTTAGAACTTGATGAACAAGCTATACTTAAAGGTAAAGCAAGAGTAATAAATAGTTTAAGTATACCTTTGTTAGCTGGAGTAAAAGCTAATAACTGTATAAATTATAGTTATTTTGGAGATACATTAAATGATATGTATAATAATCAAAATGATATAATTAAATCTAGAATTAGCTCAATTCAAAATATGAAATTGTTTAGGGATATTAATCATAGTGCGCTTATTAGAGATTCATATGAATCAAGTTGGAATTCATTAGTTGAAGATTTAAAATATTCATTACAAAAGATTAAAGCAGATACTTTTGTTTTGCCATTTCCAATGATAGATACCCATCCAGACCATAAATACTCTACATGGGCAGTTCTAGAAGCTATAAAATCATTGAATATTAAAGAAGGTAAATTACTTTTATATACAAATCATCATATATTAAGTGAATCATATCCATATGGATTAGAAAATTCTAGTATATCATTACCTCCAAATTTTAGCGAAGAGTTGGAGTTTGACTCTATATACTCATTTGAATTAGATAAAAGCAAACAAATTGAAAAAAAAGTTGCTTTAGAAGGAATGAATGTTTTAAGAATATTTTTTCCTTGGAATAAAAACATAACTATTTTAAATAGGGTGTTTAAAAATATAATCAATAAAATATATGGAAAAAGATTAGATTATTTTTCTCGTAGTGTTAGATCAAATGAACTATTCTTTGTGGTAGATATAAAAAATATTGATAAGCTTTTACTTGCTTAAATAAGTTCTAATATATTTATTTACAATACTTTTAGGTGAGAAATCTTCTAAAGCTGCCTCAAAATTTATTTTTTTATCATCATTAAGTGCTAGCATCATCTTTTGCGCAAATTCTACTTTGTCAAAATTACTTAAATATATACTAAGCTCATCTTTCATAACATCTTTTATGCCACCCCTTCCATTTGTAGATACTACTTTTGTTTCACATGCAAGTGCTTCAAGAAGTACATATCCAAGACCTTCTGCATGAGATGTAAAAGCAAATAAATCTGCATATTTAAGCCAAGGATATGGGTTTGATAAAAAACCTAATAATATAATATCGCTTTCAAGATTTAAATCTTTTATTTGTTCTTCTATTCGTTTCCTATAATTACCATCACCGATAAGAACAAGTTTATGTTTTAAATTGAGATGATTTTTAGCGTAGTGATAAGCATCAATTAAGAGTGGTTGATTTTTATTGTGTTCCAATCTCCCAACATTAACTATATATTTTTCATTTATATCTGGTATAAACTCTTTGGAATTTTTTTTAATTGAATTTATATCAATGGGATTTGTTATCACATTAACGCTGCGTGTTTTTATATTTAATTTATTTAAGACCTTATGAACTTCTTCCTCAACACCTGATGATACGCAGGCTAAATGTTTATTTGTATATAAACATTTTATATTAAATCTTGCTAGTTTATTTGAAGTTTGAATAAACATACTTTCTATCATTTGGATAATTCTTTTATCTCTTAATGGCCAAGTAAATTCAAATGTACCATGACCTCTTATAATAATTAAATCAAATTTGCCATAAGTTCTTTCTAGTCTCCATAATTTATATTTAAATACAGGTGCTAAAAAAAGACCTTGCCAGAAAAAATATGTTCTTCTAAATAAAATATTAAACCATTTTGAAAATATATGTAAAAATATACCTATAATTGTTAATTGCAGTCCTTTTTCTAAATCAAAATGATGGAGCTTTACTCCTTTATTTGGAGAGAAAGCTTTATTTTTGTTTTTAAAGTATATTAGATGAGCTTCATGTTCATTTTCTAAAAATGATTCAGCTAAATTTACTGCTACTCTTTCCATTCCTCCAATTTTAAGACTTCGAACTACTATGGCAATACGCAAATATATTCCTTTTAAATAATTAACTAATAATAGCTTAGTATGATATAATTTCGCATTAAAAATATATATTAGGATTAAAATATGAAAGTAAGTGTGATTATTTCTGTCTATAAAGATATTGTAGCATTGGATTTAATTATACAGTCTTTAAAAATACAAACTTATACAAATTTTGAAGCGGTTATTGTAGAAGATGCTCAAAATGAAGATATGAAAGAGTATATTGACTCCATAAAAGATATTAAATGTGTACATACATCACAAGAAGATTTAGGAGTTAGAAAATCAAGATCTCAAAATAATGGTGTATTAGCTAGTACTGGTGAATATATTATATTTATAGATGGTGATTGTTTGTTAGCTCCAAATTTTATAGAATCTCATGTTTATCTTAGTGAAAGAAATCATGCATTGTCAGGTCGAAGATTTAATTTAGATGAAAAACAAACAAAATTATTACGTAATTATAAGATGGATGTGAAAAAATATCTTCATAATTTTATACTTTATAATTTTTGGCAAATGTTTGATAAAGAAACACGTTTTGAACAAGGTATATATTTAAATCCAAAAGGATTTTTATATGCTATATTTTTAAAAAATAGAAAAAGAAATACTAGTATACTTGGTTGTAATTTTTCATGTTTTAAAAGTGATATGGTTATGATCAATGGCTTTGATGAGAGTTATGGAGAAACAGCGATTCCTGATGATATGGATTTTGATTGGAGATTTAAAGCTGCTGGAATTACTGTTAAATCATGTAATAATGCTGCGGTAATGTTTCATCTTTATCATAAAGCACATGATAGAGGTAATCCTACAATGCAACTTCAAAGAATGGCAAGACATAGGGATGAAGGTAGATTTATATGTAAAATGGGCTTAAATACTCATTAGTATAATTAAATCTCTTTTTTCTTCCCATAAATATTTTTTTTAGCATCTTTAAAAGCTTGAACAATAGCTTTTATTTTTTTCAGTTTGTTATCTTCAAATAGTATAATTTTTTTTAAATCACTAAAGGTTTGCTTTTTATTTTTTTTAACCCATTTTGGATGAGTACTTTTAAATTTCTTCCATATATATATAGCATTTCTCCATCTATAATAACGACGAATCGGAGAATGGTTTGTTGTGTAGGTCTTATAAAATGGAAAAAACCATAATGAAGATTTTTTACTATCACCTATTTGATGCTTTAAAGTTGAATTATTTGCTTTAACTATCGTATAGCCCATGTTTTCAGCTCTTAAGCAGTAATCAAAATCAACATAGTCTATAAATAGT
Source organism: Campylobacterales bacterium (assembly GCA_027064245.1). Classification (GTDB taxonomy): domain Bacteria; phylum Campylobacterota; class Campylobacteria; order Campylobacterales; family Arcobacteraceae; genus JAIOSF01. Next base: position 1,219 of record JAMOPZ010000470.1, on the reverse strand, counting down.
TTTTCATCGTGTAAACCAACTTTATCTGTTTTTTTTAAATCAATCATTGTACCAGAAGTGATACAACTTTCAACATATGTTAATCTATCTTTTTTACTTATAGGTTCTATGCCAGCATTTATTATGAGAGACGAAGCCATAAAGTTTGTGTTTTTATCTTTTAGAGCAAATAAAAGTTCTGGTATAGCTTTTGAAGCATCAAAAAATAAGCTGTCTTGGTCCATTAAAAGAGCATATTTATAGTCTAATTCTTTAGCTTTAAGTATTCCTTGGTTAAGAGCTTTCGCTATGCCTAGATTATCATTGTTTTTAATATGCAATATTTTTTTATTTTCTAGTAGTTTATGCTTTGAAACTTCAGAATTATCAATAGTAATGACTAAATCAACTTCATCTATATATGAAAGTATATTATTCGTAACATCTTGTTCATCTGGATTATATAAAACAACAATGAGTGCTATTTTTTTCATCTATCTTTTCTTTATTAGAGATTGTTTATATCTAAGGCTTTCTTTTATGGGAGCACCTCTAAGTAGAAATAAAAATATATGAAAGTTTTGACTCGAACGAAAAGATCTTCTAAATAACTTGAAAATACTTAATGCTTTCATGATTTTAGAAGAGCAAAATCCAAAATGTTTATCTAGTAGTAAGAAATATGATATATAGTATTCTTTTTCAATGGCTAAGTCTCTTTGTGTACTTCCCCCTTCATGATGAACTAGTTTAGCATCTGGTAAAAATTTTATTCTATATCCAGCATCCCAGATTCGTTTACTGATATCTTCTTCTTCACAATACAAGAAAAAGAGTGTTTCCAAGCCACCAATTTTATCAAATACTTTTGCATCAAAAAACATACAAGAACCACTAACCACACCAACATCGGTTGGTTCTGTTAAGTTGGTTTTATTGCTTGGGAAATCATTTTTATTTAACATTCTAACAAATGCATTTCCAAATAATTTATTTAAAAGTGTAGGAAATTTTTTAAATGATGTAGTTTTTGAACCATCTGTTAAATATAATTGTGCAGTTAAAAGTGCATAATCACTATTTTGTTGCGCATAACTATAAAATATTGAAAGTACATCGTTTTGAACTTCCGTATCGTTATTTAAAAAACAATAATATTGCGCATCACTATACTGAATACCTAGCATATTTCCAGAAGCAAAGCCAGTATTTTTTCTATTATAAATTATATTGATATTTT
>JAMOPZ010000469.1 GCA_027064245.1 Campylobacterales bacterium | reverse complement strand
TTTAAAAAGAGCAGATGATGCACTTTATGAAGCTAAGGAAAGTGGTAGAAATAAAGTTTGTATGAAAAGCTGTTAATTTGATAATATAAAAAATAAACAAGGAAAAACAGTGAATACAAAAAAAGATATAAAGCCGATATTAAATTGGGCAACAGCAAATGGTGAAGCAAAAATAGTAGATAGAATCCTAATTAAACTTTTACCACAGTTTATGAAAGAGGGGCATAAATTTACAGCAGAAGATATTGTGGAGTTTGATATATATAAAGTTTCAAATACACTTTATATTTTAGTTAAAGATGTGGCTGAAAAATTTGTTGGTAGCTCTTATAATGAACAAGAACTATAATGTTTAATATAAATGATTATAAGTTTGATCAAGAACATAACTATTTAGAAATTGGTGGTGAGGCTATGATATTTCATTGTCATCATTATATTACAAATCTTCAAAGAACTATTTTAGATGCTGATTATATTGATAGCAGATTATTTTTAATAGGTTCTGCAGTTGATTCTATTTATCATCAACTTACAAACCTTTGTGCTGGATTAAATATCGAAGATTCAAAAATAATGGCTCAAGATATTTATAAAACATTTGGATATGGGATTATTGATTTGTCTTGTATGGATGAAAATGGATGTGAGTTAAAAACTTTAAAATCATTTTTTTCAAAAACTTGGGAGATGAAATTTGGTAAATCAGATAAGCCAGTAGATTATTATACTACTGGGTTTCTAACAGCAGTTTATGCAGTAATATATAAAAAAGATTTAAAAAGTATAACTGCCAAACAAACTACTTGTATGGCTTGTGGAGATATTGAAAATACACATATTATAAAATCAGGAAAATGTAACTTTGCTCGGTATCCTAAAAAAGCATCTACGGTTTTTAAAAATGTTCCTAAATTGTCTTTAAATTGGGAATATGAAGAGCTTATAACAAATGCTTTTTTAGGAGTAGCTTCAACTTTGGTTGGAGATGATGATGGACTTATATCTGCATTTGGTGTATATATAGTGCGAAATCAAAGTGATTATGTAAACAGACTTCAATTTGAATTTGTAAGACAAATGACAGAGGTAGCAGGGGAATACGGTGTTACACTTGCTGGTGAATTATTAATGGAAGCTGGTCATGCTTGTGGATTTTTTACTTATGGTGGTATTATGACATCTCCTGAGTGGGAAAGTGTAGTAAAACCATATCTTAAAACAAAAGAGGACTGGATAAAAGCTCTTAGTGCTTTAATCAATACTATGGGATGGGGATATCATACCGTAGTAGAATTATCTGAACAAAAAGCAATTTTTAGAAACTATAATGACTTTGAAGACTTAAGCTATGTAAGGATGTATGGAAAATCTGATTATCCAACACACTGGGCGAATAGTGGTGGATTTACTGGATTGATGCAACTTGTTTATAATACTAATCTTTTAAATGGTGAAAAAATTGAAACAGAAGAAGGCTTTAGGCATATGAGAAGATCTAAGGTTGGATATAAAACAGAGATGACAAAAGGTATCTCTTGTGGAGATGATTTTTTAGAAGTAGAGATTTGGTTGTAGTTCACGAACTTGATATAAAAAAAGTATCTTTTATGAAAATGATTATATAGGGATGAAGGTTTATAAATAATGAGAAGTTATAACTTACAATACACAACAGATGAAGAATTATTTAAGTTCATAAAAGATAATGATATAAAAAATGAAGAATCTTTACTTATACAAGTTTTTACGGGGATAAATGAAAGAGTATTTATTCAAAATTTATTAGATATTTTAAATAGTGTAGTTCCAAAAGCACATATTATAGGTTCTACTACGGATGGTGAGATAAATGGTTCAAATGTAACTACTTTAAAGTGCATTATAAGTTTTAGTCTCTTTGAGCATACTCAAATAAACTCCTATATATCTAATAAATTTGAAGACTATTTTGAAGCAGGAAAAAAAATAGCTTCAAATATAGCTCAAGATAATACAAAAGTAATTATCTCTTTTGTTGATGGTAACGATACAAATGGTGAGGCATATTTAGATGGAATAAGATTTATTGATAAAAATATTGTTGTATCTGGTGGTTTAGCAGGTGATAACTCTACATTTAAAAATACTATCGTTTTTAACAATAATACTATACTTGAAAATAATGGTGCTGTTGGTGTCTCTTTAAATTCAAATATTTTAAAAGTATATAGAGATTATGATTTTCATTGGTTGCCTATTGGTCTTGAACTTAAGATAACAAAAGTACAAAATAATAGGGTGTACGAGATAAATAATAAACCAGCTATAGAATTTTATTCAGATTATCTTGGTGATGATATTACAAAAGAGTTACCTACAACAGCAGTTGAATTTCCTTTAATTATAAATAGAGATGGTGTAGATATAGCAAGAGCTGTTGTAGGAAAAGAGGATGATGGTTCTTTAATATTTGCTGGAAATTTTAATGAAAATGACAAGGTTAAATTTGGTTATGGTGATAAAAATGCAATACTTAAATTTGCTAATAATAATACTAAAAATTTTAAAAATAAAAATATAGAGAGTTTTTTTATCTATTCCTGTATGGCAAGAAGATATTTTTTATCAAAAGATATATATAGAGAGATAGAACCATTTTCATCTCTTGCACCTACAAGTGGTTTTTTTACCTATGGAGAGTTTTATACTGCTAAGAAAACTGAGCTTTTAAATGAAACAATGACTATCTTAGGTTTAAGTGAAAATCAATATAAACTTGAAAAAAACAATATATCAAACAATAGTGTTGAAATAGATATTAATGAAACAAAGGAACAGCGAACTACAAAAGCTCTTTTTAATCTAATAAAGAAAACATCAATAGAACTAGAAAACAACAATACTAAACAAACAAAAATTTATAGTAAACTTTATGAAATTGGTAAAAATCTAAATGAAACACTAAGTGAAGATGAGTTATTTAATATTGCTTTGGATTTTACTACAAAGGAATTGCAATTTAAAAAATGTTTAATTTTTATACATGATGATAGTAATGGTTGGTTTAAAGTTGCAAAAAGTATAGGTTATGATACTCCTAAAGAGAAAATGATTTTAAATATTATAAATCTACTTTTATCTGGTGAAGTTATTGAGTATCTTAGATTTACTGGAAAACCAATTATTCATACAAAAAATAAGCCAGATGAAAAAGTATCAAAACTTTCTAAATCTCTTTTTTTAGATGAGGCATATTTTGAATTATTTGGTGGTGATATTAATATACCTTATGGTGTTATGATTGTAGGTAATAGTGGCTTTGATTTAGATAATTTTTCAAGAATTGGTACAGATGCTATGATGTCTCTAGCCATAGGTAATTTTATATCTCAATTTTCAAATACTTTAAATAATATTATATTTTATGGTGCATATAAAAAAGAGAAAGAAGAGTTAGAAAAAAATATTTTAATAAGAACTAAAGAGTTAGAAAAACAAAAAAATAGATTCCAGACAATTTATGAAACTTCAAAAGATGGTATAGCTATATTGGATGCTCAAACAACAGTATTTTTAGAGATAAATCAAGCATTTGCAGATATGACAGGCTTTACAAAAAATGAACTTATTCAGACAAGTTGTTTAAAATTAAGTTACAATAAAGATATAAATAGAAGTAAAAAAGCTATGAAGAAAGTTCTAAAAAATGGATTCATAACCAATTTTATAAAAGATTGTAAAACTAAAAATGGCTCTAATATTACTATTCATATGTCAGTGTCAAATCTATATGATGGTACAGTTTTATTAAGTGCAAAAGATATAACAGAACAAAGAAAACTTGAGCTAGATACAAAAAGACAAAAAGAGACTTTTGAAACTATTTATAATGGAAGTAAAGATGCTATCGCTATACTTGATATGAAATCTAACTTCTTAAAAGTTAATCCAGCATATATTGAAATGACGGGATTCTCGCAAGAGGAGTTATTGTTAGATTCTTGTTTGAATTTAACCGTAGCTAAAGATGTTCAATCATCAAAAGATGCTATGCAAGAAGTGATAAAAGTTGGATATATTAAAAACTTTGAAAAAGATTGTATCATTAAAGACAACAAACAAATCACAATAAATATGTCTATGTCATATTTGCATAATCCAGATAGAATCTTAATAAGTGTAAGAGATATTACTCAAGAAAATAAAATAAAAGAGATAATTCTACAAGAAAAACAAAAAGCCCAACAAGCAAATAAATCAAAATCAGAATTTTTAGCAAATATGTCACATGAGATAAGAACACCAATGAACGGTATATTAGGTATGTCTCATTTAGCTTTACAAACAAATTTAAGTAATAAACAAAAAATTTATTTAAACAGTATTGATAATAGTGCTAAAAATTTATTAAATATTATTAATGATATATTAGATTTTAGTAAAATTGAAGCAGGGAAGCTTAATATTGAAAAAATAGATTTTGATATGATAGAATTATTTGCCAATATTAAAAATATTATTACAATAAAAACAGATGAAAAAGGTTTTGATTTTGATATAAACTATGATTGTTCATTAAGTCATATATATTATGGAGATTCTTTAAGAATCTCACAAATACTTATCAATCTTCTTGGTAATGCTGTGAAATTTACTGAATTTGGTAAAGTAGAATTAGATGTTCAAAGAGAAAGTGAGAATATTATAAGATTTACAGTAAGCGATACTGGAATTGGACTAACTAAAGAACAGATAAATAGACTATTTCAAAGTTTTACTCAAGCAGATGGAAGTACTACTAGAAAGTATGGTGGAACAGGTCTTGGTCTTTCTATTTCAAAACAATTAGTTGAACTAATGGGTGGTAAAATTTGGGTTGAGAGTAAGATTGGAGTTGGAAGTAGATTTATATTTGAGATTGAACTTAAGCAAGGTGATAAAAATAAAATTATTAAAAATAAAAATATAGATTTTAATCAAATCAATACTCTAAAAGGTAGTAATATACTTTTAACAGAAGATAACCTTATAAACCAAGAGATAATTATAGGATTACTTGAAAATAGTAATATAAATATAGATATAGCCAATAATGGTAAAGAAGCAGTAGATAAAGTTCAATCTAATCCAGATAAATATGAACTAATTTTAATGGATTTACAGATGCCTATAATGGGTGGTATCGAAGCTACTAAAATAATACGAAATACAAAACAAGGAAAAAACATACCAATCATAGCCTTAACAGCAAATGCTATGAGAGAGGATGTGATACAAACACAAAATGCAGGTATGAATGAACATCTTAATAAACCAATAGAAGTTGATAAACTATACTCTGTATTACTTAAATATATTTATAAAAAAGTTGATAGCCAAGAATTACTAATAAATAGTGATGAGATAAAACTTCCAAATTTTAAAAATATAGATACTAAAATCGGACTTTCACATATGGCTGGAAATAAAAAACTATATTTAAAAATATTAAATAATTTTA